>JBDSIH010000051.1:0-6670 GCA_039918055.1 Chthoniobacterales bacterium | reverse complement strand
GAATGTCGAATTCCCCGAGAAAAGGTTCGATGGCACTGATCGGTGTAGGCGGGCTGATTGCAAGTCCGGCCAGGCAACCGGCATCGCGGATCGCCGTCAATGTTTTGGAAACATCATGGTCGGCTTCTACATGCGAAGTGATGGAGGAAGCAATATTCGTGAAGCGTGGGAAGAAATGATCCGGTCGCGAAATCATCAGATGCACATCCAGCGGCAGTTTCGCATGGCGAGAGATTGCCTCTACAAAGGCAGGGCCAAAGGAGATATTGTCCACAAAATGCCCGTCCATAACATCGCAGTGAATCCAGTCCGCGCCGGAAGTATTTACGCGCTCGACCGCATCCGCCAGATAGGCGAAATCACTAGCGAGAATCGAGGGGGCGACAACGGTCTTGCGATAGTCCATAGAACTCTGTTTACCTCATTTGAAGGCGTTTCGCCATAATCAAAATGGAACTAATTGATGATAGGGTTTTTATGGTTGAAGCACTTCGCCAGGCCGAGAAGGCGCGCAGGGCAGATGAAGTGCCCATTGGTGCAGTCATCGTTCGGGAGGGGCAGATCATCGCGCGTGCGTGGAATCAGGTGGAAATTTTAAAAGATGCCACCGCACATGCAGAGATGATCGCCATCACCCAGGCAGAAGCTGCTGTTGGTGATTGGCGGCTGACGGATTGCGAACTTTACGTGACCAAGGAGCCGTGTCCCATGTGTGCCGGAGCAGTCATTCATGCGCGGTTGCGGCGTGTTATCTTCGGCTGTTCTGATCTTAAGGGTGGAGCCGCAGGAGGCTTAATTAATCTGCTGCAGATGGAGGAGCTGAATCACCGCAGCGATATTACTTCCGGCGTTCTTGCTGAAGAGTGTGCAGGCATTCTTAAGGAATTTTTTCAGTTAAAACGGAATAAATTAAATAGTGCGGACTAAGGCGCTGGAATAAAAGCCACGACATTCCGGAGGTATTCCGTTGGAACTGGGAAGAGTGTTTGCTCAACCGCCAAAACGAATTCGAGTCGTCGGGTTACCCTTATTGTGCATCGCGATGTAGGGTGCACGCAAATGCATTCATTAATCATGCGGAGCCCAGGGTGCGGAAAATATCTGTGTAATGCTGATTGTAATTCACCGAAGCACGGTGCCGTTTCAGCAAATCAACATGCAGTCACCGTAACTGTAGAAGCGGTATTTTTCCTTAACCGCTTCATGGTATGCATGCAATAAAAGATCCCGTCCGCCGAATGTGCACACGAGTACGAACAGACTGGAACGTGGAAGATGAAAATTTGTCAGTAGCATTCCCGTGCGCTGAAATGAAAAGCCGGGACGGATAAAAATATCCGTCGCTCCGTGTCCGGGCTGAATATCTCCGGGAGGACGCGATTCCAAAGTGCGCACGCTGGTCGTGCCGACGGCCACTAGTCGGCTGGCCTGGTTCAGTGCTGTGGCCACTTGCGGCGAAATTTCGAACTCTTCGGTATGCAGCAAATGTTCGTCCAGGCGATCTGTCATGATGGGTTTGAAAGTCCCGATGCCCACATGGAGCGTCAGAAAGACATGCGGAATTTTGCTCAAAATTTCCGGTGTGAAATGCAATCCCGCCGTCGGAGCGGCAACAGAACCTGTCAAATCGGCAAAGACGGTCTGGTAGCGAAGATCGTCATCTTCATCCGCTTCGCGATGCATGTAGGGAGGAATGGGAACATGCCCCACGCGGTTAAAATCCATAGGAGCATCAAGTTCCACGATGCGCTCGCCACCGGGTTCAATAGCGATGACTTTAGCCGTGACTTCCTGAATGCGGCATGTCGCCCCGATACGCATCTTTCTTCCAGGCCTCACCATGCATTGCCAGCGCAGGGGCGCGAGTTCCTTTAGAAACAATAATTCGATCGCGCCTTCATTTGCAAATACACGGGCATGACGGACACGTGAATTATTCAGCACGAGTAAATCCTCCGGATTCAGAAAATCCGGGAGTTCTTTAAACGAGCGATGCTCGACGGTTTGCGCAGCACGGTTAACCACCATCATGCGCGAATCTTCACGATGTGCCAGCGGTCTGGTGGCGATGAGCGAGTCAGGGAGTACGAAATCGTAATCCGCTGTCAGTTCGCTCATGGCAGGAGGCTTTGTTTTTGTCCTCGAAGAATGCGGTTAAGCCCGCAGCGTTGAGCCGCAGCTTCCACAAGTTCTGCAACGCGACGTTTCAGTCTCCATGCGCGGCTGATCAGAATCGCTACGAAAACAAGATATGCAATCTGAAGCCAGATGCCGGGATTCGGCATAAAGAACTGACGGTAAGCGAGGCAACTCAGGAGAATGATATTCACGAGCAGTGTCGTCGCGACCATGCTGGTGGAAAGACCAATGCGGGTCAGACATCTCGGACCGCCATGATACTCCGTCACGCTGGTAAGGCGAACTCCCCACCAGAAACTTCCGTAAATTTGAGCATCCCAGTCTTTCCAACCGGTATCCGTGGAGTAGCTCCAGCCTTCGTCTTCCAGAGCCTGAAGAATTTCCGAAAGAACCTTCTCGCGATCCACACCGGTTTCGCTCCAGAACCCAAGGTTGGTAACGCTCTGCCAGCGGCTTGGTGAAAAATCTTTTTCATGCGTCGCGATAACCGCAGGCGGTGTGCGCTTGAACTTCAGCCACGTATAGTACCGCCACCATCCGCGCACGAGAGGCTGGGTAAAGGCAAGGAAGGTAACAAGAAGGCGCGCCTGGATCGTATCAAACTGTCGCTCCAGCTTTGCGTGGATCATGTAGGAGAGGGCGATGAGGAAGGTGCCGCCAAACATGAGGTAAGGCACGATTCGTAAAATGGGCAATGGAATTGAAAGCGCAAAAATGAAAGCTGTCAACACGACCCATTCGATACTGCTGAGATAGGACGCAATTTCGGATTGCTGCGTGGGATAGATCGACTGGAATAAGCCCTGACCGAATACGCCGTGATAAATGGTCGGCTTGTTGACGAGCCACGTAAACCGCGGCGCACCGTAAATCTGACCTTTCCACTTTGCAGTGCCAGTAGGTCCGAAAAATACGAGATGCTTAAATCGCAGCATCGACTCCGCTTCGCCGTAGCCTTCCTGCTGTTTGCGAAATGCAGTGAGCGTAAAGCGGCGATAGTGCCAGACAATCGCCGCAGGGCTGAAGGCGATAAGCTGATTCATCTGCTGAAGCCGCCAGCAGAAATCGACATCGTCTCCTGCCTTGCGATATTCCGGATCGAAGCCGCCGGCTTTTTCAAAAGCCCATTTATGGAAAGCCATGTTACAGCCGGGAATATGCTCGGCGATGACGTCCGTTAGCAAAACGTGACTTGGTCCGCCGGGAGCGGCAGACACACAGGCCTGTACCCAACTTTCGGCAGGAGGAGAAATATTTGGTCCGCCTACACCGGCGTATTCTCCGCTGAGAAGCGTACCGATAAGATAGTAAAGCCAGTCGGGATCCGCCATGCAGTCTGAATCCGTGTAGGCGAGAATTTCCCCGAGCGCATTCTGACCGCCAACATTTCGGGCTACACTCAGTCCCATGTTTTTCTGAACGATATTCCGGACTTCCGGAAAGCGTTTCAGGATATCCTGCGTATTATCCTTCGAGCCATCATCCACAAGAATGACTTCGTAGTCGGGGTAATCAATATGCCGCAGCGATTCAAGACAGGCTTCTAAAGTGCGTGCGCCATTATAGGAACAGACGATGACGGAAACTTTCGGATAACTCGGCAGCTTTACGCGCTCGGTCATCGGCAGGTCGCCCTGGAAAAATTTCCGGATTACCTCGTAAGCTTTTTTCGGTTTGCGATCGCGCGTGGTAATTCCAAAATCCCAATCGGTAATATCCGCATTGCCGCAATACCATTCATCCGTCCACGCATAGATGAACGTTCCTGCAAGACCGCCGCGAACGACGCTCTCCAGATGCCAGCGCAGCATTTCGCACTGCTCATCTTCGCCGTGGCGAATGGTATCCATGCCGAACTCGCCCATGATGAGCGGTCGGTCTTCGGCGAGATTTTGCAATCGCCCGAGGTAGCGGTCAAAGTCCTCCTGGTGGTGGAGGTAGACATTGTAAGTATAAAAATCGGCGTTTTGCGGAAGGAGATATTCCGTGGGCGGATAGCTGGCGTAAGAGAATAGCGCACGCGGATCTTCCTGTCGGCCAATGTTAATCAGCATCTCCACAAATTCCGTCACGCGCTTAGGTCCCAGCCAGCGAACCATTGTGCTCGGAATTTCATTGGCTACGAGATAACCGAAAATTGCGGGGTGCCCTGCATTTCTGCGCACATCGCGTCGGACCTCATCGAGGATCTGGTTGCGCACCTTGCTGTCGTTAAGGAATGCGACGAACTGCGACCACCAGAGCGTGATCATTACGCGCATGCCATTTTCCTGGCAGAGATCGAGAAACCAGCGTGGTGGGGCGTGGTAGATGCGGACGACATTCGCGCCGAGTTCCTGCATCATCTGCAGATCGCGCTTCGCTTTTTCCGGCGTGCCTACCCGGTAGCCTTCCGCATCGGGCGAGAACGTGCCGTACGTAACTCCTTTGATGAAAAACTTGCGGTCTCCCTCAAAGAAAAACTTGGCTCTGACGCGTATCGGTTCCAATTCGGACACGGGCGAAAAATGCGGTATGGAAGGCTGCTTGTCCAGAGGGGAATTTGGTTGATCTGCGGCAGAGGATACCATGCAGGCAAAAAAGGCTAGGAACCGATCACAAAAATCACATGCGGATCCGTATCGCCGCCCGCTTTTTCAATCGAAATGGCAAAAGCCTTCATCTGGGTAACGTTCTGATCGGGGGCAATGGTAGCCTTGATTTTGCCGTTTTTATCCGGTTTGACGATTCCGCAGCTAACCGGGGTCTTCAGGCTCGGGTCTATGATCCAAACCTGGTAATCCTTACCCGCAGGCAATTGGGGGAAGTTTTCAGCCTGTAGGTTCCAGCTTCTCCGCGTGCCATTCCACTTGATCTGCGCCGTGGCCTTTTCATCGGCTTTCTGAGACTTGAGAAGCACGTATTCCGTAGGTATTTCGCGCATATCCTGAACGAGAAGGGGCTTCTGCCCTTCCTGCAGGGAAAGCAGGGCGAGCCCCGCAAAGAGGATAATGCACGCCGCCGCAAGCAAGGAACTCCATGTCCATCCGATAGCGGAAGATTCCTCTTTCTCCTCATGATGGTGGACGAGATGTTGCGCCGCCGGGATACGGGCGAGGATTTTTGCCTTAAGATGAGCGGGCGCTTCCTGGTGCGGAGCAAGATAGGCAAGTGCCTCCTGGACAGGGGCGTAATCATCGCGGATTTTCTGGAACTCCTGATCGGAAGAAGCGAGCGACTCCACAAGAGCCGTCTCCTGCGGCGTCAGCATGCCGAGGCTTTCCGAAATAACGAGATCTTCAAATTCCTCGCGGTTCATAAGCGGCGTGAAACAAGCTCCTTTAGTTTACCCATGGCGCGGCGAATCCGTGCTTTCACGGTTCCCACGGGTTCGTTGAGTTCCTCGGCAATCTGGCTTTGGGTCAGACCGGAAAAATAAGCCAGTTCGATCACCGTGCGCTGGTCTGGTAACAATTCAGCCACGGCGTTTTTAATAATCTGGCTGTTTTCATGCAATTGCACCTCATTTTCGGGTTTCCGGTCGGTGCGGACATCGATGATGGCATTTTCCTTCTGAACTTCTTCCTTAAGGCGAAATTTGCGCTGAACAGAGCGCAGACGGTCGATGGATTTATTTTTCGTAAGCGTAATAATCCACGTCACAGGCGTTCCCCGTGATGCGCTATACAATCCCGCTTTGTCCCAAATTTGCACGAACACATCTTGAGTTACGTCCTCAGCGTCCGTTTGGTCACTGAGAATCCGCGATGCAGTGGAAAAAACGAGGCCGGAAAACTGGTCATACAGCGCCTCGAAACTGTGGCGATCACCTTCCGCGACCTTGCGGATGAGGACGGCAGCTTCCTCGTGATGATTGGGTTCGTGCACAGTGTTCAGAGTTAAGCGCTCAAAGTGGAGAAAACCTCTCCTTTGCGCCAGAGAATTTACGCGGGAATTTCTCTTTTACAAACGGAATACGACTAGGAGCAGATTTCCTGCAATACCCGGGTGGCAATATCGGCGGTTTTTTCCATATCGGAGACATTGTGTGCCAGCGAGAGGAAGCCTGCTTCGAACTGCGAGGGGGCAAAATAGACACCCTGTTCCAGGCATTTATGGAAGTAGCGCTTAAAAAGCTCCAGATCGCTTGTTTTGGCGTCGGCAAGGTTGTGTACGGGCTGTTCGGTAAAGAAGAGGCAGAACATAGAGCCGATGCGGTTGAAGGTGAAATTTCGACCGATTTTATGAAGTGTTTCGCGGACGGATTTTTCAAAATTTTCGCCAAGACTCTCCAAACGTTCCCATCCGTTTAGTCGTTCCAGTTCATCTAGTTGTGCAAGGCCGGCCGCCATCGCAAGGGGATTCCCGGAAAGCGTTCCTGCCTGATAGACAGGGCCATCCGGGGAAAGGAAATCCATGATTTCCGCGCGTCCGCCAAAAGCGCCTACGGGAAGGCCGCCGCCGATGACTTTTCCCATTGCCGTCAGATCAGGGCGAATTTTGCAAATTTGCTGATAGCCGCCCGCGGACAGGCGAAACCCGGTCATGACTT
>JBDSIH010000050.1:0-2984 GCA_039918055.1 Chthoniobacterales bacterium | reverse complement strand
CGGCATCCGCTATTACCGTGTAGCCCATTTCATTATATCGCTTCGCGATTTCCAGGATCAAAATATGGCGGGCGGCATCTCTTCGAAGGTAAGCGCCAATTCTGGTTGTTTCCGCAATGAGTTCGGGCACGGAAAGGCGATGCAGGGAGTTAATCTTTAACTCTCCGGGAGCGGGCGGATTGGGATCCTGACTCTGGGACGATGTGGAAGTATCAGCCATTAGGAAGATTTTCAGCAAAAAGTTCCGCCTGTATTTTCAATGTTTCAGGTGAACCATCATTCCACACGAGATAATCCGCCAGAAGCATTTTCTGAGTCTGAGATAGTTGAGAAAGGATCATTTTTTGTGCCATGTCGGCGGAGATGTTTCGGTTTTCAATGAGGCGTTTGGTCTGAACTTCGGAGCTGCTGGCCACGACTAATACGGCCTGAAAACGGTTTTGAGACTGGGTTTCGTAAATTAGCGGGATGTCGGCCACTAAAAGCGATGAGGACTCTTCAATCCTGTTTTGACAGGCTTTCCAGACTCGGGGATGTAAAATGGATTCAAGGGATTTACGTTTGCCTTCATCCTGAAAAATAATATCCCGCAATCGTGCACGATCAGGTTTGCCGGATTCCGTCAGAACGTCGTCGCCAAAAACATTTCTGATCTCCTGGGCGACTTCAGGATCGTTTTCGAGACACTCGCGGATGTAATCATCTGCATTGAAATACCCGGCCGCTGTCATTGTTTTTAATAAACGAGAAAACTGCGTTTTTCCGGAACAAATGATTCCGGTGATGCCGAGCGAAAACATATGGATAGGATAGGATGTGGATCTTCCTGGTCAGAAGAACAGTATTCAGCACGAATAATATTTTGTGGATGGAAAAAACGTCCGTAACGTGGCTACTTTCCACGGATAACTGTCGTTTGAGGCTTAGGAAGATCTTCAGGAACACCGATAGGCGTTACTGTATCTTCTTCTTCCTCGGTATTGCGCAGGAAATTTCCCTGAGCATCCACCAGACGAGCAGTTACGAAAACGACGAGATTCTTTTTTGTTCTTTGGTCGACGTCAGAGCGAAAAAGGCGACCAGCCAACGGAATGTCGCCCAGAAAAGGAACTTTATCCTGAACTTTCTGAACGTCTTCGCGGATAAGACCCCCAAGGGCGACGGTCTGACCATCGTAAATACTGACGCTGGTGACGACTTTGCGAACGCTGAAAATAGGCTGATTGATGGTATTGGAACTTAAGGTCACAGTTTGAGGCACCTGAATACCTAGAACGTTTTTAATTGTAATACCAAGAATTGGAGTTCCGTAATTGATGAATCCATCAAAGTCAACGACTTCAGGGGTGATATTCATGTCAATGGTGTAGCCATCGGAAGCGACGGCAGGATCTACCTCAAGACTGACACCCGTATTCTTTACGACAAACTGACTGGGTGTTGTAGGGGTAATGATTGCAGTGCTGACAAAGGGGGCAGAGACGCCTGTGCCGCCCCCGCCACCTGTGGACTGAGGAATAGTGGGAGGCGTAAAGGTAGATGGATAGCGGAACTCCTGAATAAGATGAATCACCGCTCTCTGACCGCTTTTCGTGGTCACCATTGGCGCGGACATCAAATCGACACCGGTTTTTTGGTTCAGAGCACGGATGACGACTTGAAACTGAGGATTCGTGTATACACCTGCAAAGCTGAAAATGCCGGGTCCTGGACCTATGCTGCCGCCGCCGATTAGATTAGCCTGTTGGGCGATAACGCCTTCGATAGTTGTTGGTGTGATGGCCTGTGCGCCCGTTTGAAGACCTCCCGTAACAGGGTTTTGCCCGATAGGATTTCCACCTGGACTCAAGATGGGGTAGTCATTTGAAGAAATGCTGGTGCCGGCGCCTGCCGTGCCGCCATTACCAAAGGTACCGGAGCTGTTGATTGAAAACGGTCCAAGTAGCCAGTCGAACCCGAGTTCCTTAAGATTGTTTTGATTGATCTCAACAAATTTCGATTCGATTTGTATTTGCTGAGGAGCGCCGCGCCATGCCTCATCCACAAGCACTTCAATTACATCCATATTGCTGGGTGTATTGCGGATAGTGAGTGTACTGTTGCTGGGGTTGTAAGTGGCGGATGTTCCCGGAGGGAAGGGGATTTGCTGACTTTCAAGATATTCTCTGGCATTAGGTCTGCCTGGAAGTTTTGGTCCATCATCCGTTGTTGTGCTAGGACGACCTGCGGTAGCGGCAAACGGACTTGGTCCAGACGCTGATGATTGAGTGGGGATAAATCCTGCCGGTACTTTGAAAGTGCGCTGAATGAGGGATTCGGTGGCTTCTGTCTGAGGCACGATCTTTACCGCATAAGGTTCAACCTTAACCTTCATATCCGTAGCACGTGCGAGATATTTTAACGCTTCATACAGCGGGATGTTATTAAGCGACAGGGTAACTCGCGTATCTTCGGTAGTAGTGGTAGGCACTGGGGCACTACTGGCAATAGGTGTGGTTCCCTGCACCTGAGGGGTAGTAACTGTTGGCCCAATGGCAGGCGCAGTTTCGACCGTAGGGGAAGATGCCCCTGTGGCTGAGATGTTTGGCTGAGGTAGTATCAACACGATGTTCACTCCTCGTTTTTGCGCCTGGTCATCCGTATCCAAAACCCGGCTTTGGTTACGCAGGTAATCGACGGCTTCATGAATAGTTACATCCCGAAGATCAACTTTTGGAATGATGATCCGGTTAAGCTTCGCAGTAATCTTTGCCGTGCCTGGATCATAATCTGTCTTGTGATTATCGATGGTGCTTTTGTTCGTGAATTTTTTTACCGGCAGTTGCCAGCCATCCAACACCTGCCAGAGCATTCGGCTGCGAGTTTCATTGTAGGCACTCTGCGAGTAGTGGGATCGCGCCAGGTTGACTTGTTCTTCCCCTTTACGTGCAGCAATATTGTAAGGGTCAATATTGAGAACCTGCTCATAGCGTTTGAAAGCAGTA
>JBDSIH010000049.1:0-7055 GCA_039918055.1 Chthoniobacterales bacterium | reverse complement strand
GATCAATACAGAGCGCCACTAAAAGAAAGACTAGTGGAGCGACTGGCAGATAATGCCTGGAAACAAAAACAACCATTATAAATGCCACAGTGCTTGAGCAGGCGAGCGCGATGAGCAGCAATACGCGCCAAAGCAAGTCGCAGGAGTCCGGAATTGATTGTACAGACTGTGCAATTTTCCAGTGATGCGCTTTTAAATTCTGTAACAATGTAAGCACCACAAGCAGGCCGCCCGCAAAAAGATACAAGCCTAACAATATTGTCTGTGGACGATTCAGTAGCGATTCGCTTCTGCCGGATTCCCGCGTGCTTAAAAAGCATCCGGGAAGATTACGCAAATTATTCAGTGAGTTATGAAGGAAGTAAGTCAATGCCTCCCGCGGATTCGCTTTAAGGACTTCGATCAGCGTATTTGCTTTTCCGAAGGCGCGTTCATACACCGGCCCGAATTCCGTCATTGCATCAAAGGAAGTCTCCACATTTGCGCGCTTTGCATAGGCACCGTAGGATTGGCGGAAAGCCAGCATGGCATGTTGATTTGGATCGCTCAGCTGCAGCGTTTTTTCGGAATGGTGACGGGCCACCGTAGCTACGCCAAGCAGCACAGCGACGCTGATGATAAAAACTAGCAGGTGTCTGCCCGCAATTTTCCCGCTCCGCAAATCCATGCAGTTCCGCAGTAAAAGTAACCCGGCAAGCAGCATCCACCCCAGCCATAGTTCTTTTCTTACCGATGCGCCAAGCGCGACAACGAATAATGCCAGCAGCCCTCTGGCAATACCGGGGTTGCGCAGTGCAATTCCGAATCCAAACATCGAAAGAGTTGCGGCAAAGAGACTGACATTGCCCATCTGGGTAAGGGGCGAACAAAGATAGGATGAAATCCATACCAGCGTGGAAGCGAGGAGGGCAGCTTGCTTAAGCCAGGTTTTAAAACCGGTAAGGAGATAGTAAAGCGCAAGGCTGGAGAGCAGCGTGTTTACGAACCGCACAATGAGATGCGCAGAGATCGGATCTTTCGTAAGAACCCGAAACACCATGGCATAGAAATCAAAGAACGGGTTGAGCGCAATTTGCCCGTGCGCGACCAGGGATTGGGTCGTCTCTATATAAACGGTCTCATCCGCACGCGAGGTGGAGGCATTCCACAGGCCCCACGAGATACTGCATACGGCTAGCAGGATAACGAGGAATGCAAGAATGGATCGAGTGCGTTCGTTCATTTATGAGGAGTGCGGGTTTGTCGCCTTGGAAACACCGGGAAGCTGCTTTTCTTCCAGGTAGTCTTCATCACTATTGACCTCCCAGAGATCGACTTTTTCCCCATCGTAAGCCCGTGCGGCGAGCAGACCGGAAAGCATGGCATGGTCCTGGTTATTGTATTTATACATACCGCCGCGGCCGATCATCCAGAGACGCGGATATTGGGAGACGAAATCTTTCAGACGGTCGAAGTGTTCCCGGTGGCCAATATAGTAAGCGGGGTAGCTGTCTTTCTCACGAACGACGAAGCCATCCAGAATTTTTGCGCCTTTAAGAAGCCCTGTCAGGTCCATTTCCTTGCGGGCAAGTTCGATCAATTCCGTATCCTTCATTAGCCAGATATCATCATGCGCAAAGCAGAAATACTCCACGCTGATGGCGCTGTTCTCAGGATTGGCAAGCATGTCCTTGGAGAAATTTCCGTATTCGCAGATACGGGCCATTTTCACTTCCGGGCTGTGAATGTAGAGCCAGTTATCTGGAAACGGCGAGGTGCGATCCAAAATGAGATTCACCGTAATATGGTCGCGATAATAAAGCGCGCGCGCGGCTTCCATAACTTCGGCAGAAGCATGAGGTTTGAATTTCAGAACAAACTCGGTAAGCGGAATGCTCGAAAACAGAGAGTTTGCCTTATACGTTTTTTGCGTCCCATCTTCTGTCCGTGTCTGGATGAGGTAGGCGCCTTCCTCGGTATAGGTGATTTCTTCGACGACTTCATTGGTCTTCACCTCGAAGCCTTTTTTAACGACGATATCGCGCATGCGTTCGTAAACGCGGCCCGCACCCAGTTTGGGATAAGAAAACTGATCGACGAGTGACTTCACTTTACCTTTTTTGTTTTGTCCAAAAAAAGAATTGCGGATGACTTCCATCAGGGACAGTCCCTTGATGCGCTGCGCTGCCCACTCCGCGCCAATCTGCGAGCAGGGGATTCCCCATACTTTTTCCGTGTACGTTTTAAAGAAAATGGTATAGAGCTTGCGGCCAAATTCCTTTACGACCCAGTCCTCAAAGGTATCTGCGGATTTTCCCCGGTCGCGAATGCGGGCGACAAAATAGCTAATTACCGCCTGGAGCGAAGTAAAAATTCCCAGTCCGAACAATGCCTGCATGGGCTTGAGGGGATAATCAAAGAAATGGCTTTTATAAACAATACGCGTCAAGCGTGAGACGCGGATAATTTCATCACCGCCGATTTCATGCCAGAGCCGGTCGACTTCATCATTCTTGGTAAAGAAGCGATGCGGGCCGACATCAAAGCGAAATCCTTTATAACATTCCGTGCGCGAAAGCCCGCCGACGATGGGATGCTTATCCAGGATAAGGCCCTTGCGTCCGCGCTGTGTATGTTCATAAGCGCAACTCAGTCCTGCGGGACCGGCTCCGAGAATACAAATATCGTAAGTTTCCATAATTAAAATTTCAGCGTGTTTTTAGGGCCACCCATGCACCATTACCGGAGTGCCCTTCCAGATACGCCATGAAAGATGATCCACGGCTTTACGCAGAAAGGGGAGCGGAATCTTGGCGGCTATGCTCCGCACGATAAAGGAAATGTAGTTCGCGTCCGTGAGGCCATTATACTTCCTCCCGATTTCCGCAATTTCCTGCATGCGTTTCCATCCCCCGGTCGAAGTCTTGGTATCTTCGTAAAATCGGATCTTCGCAATCTCATCTGGAATGGAGATGACATCGCCGCGCTGTGCCATGCGGATGAGCAATTCCCAATCCATCGCGTAATGCAGGTCAATATCGAGGCCGCCAGTCTTCCAATAAACATCTTTTTTGAAAAACATAGCTGGCTGAATGACGCGGTAAGCGGTCTTTAATGCCTTCCTGTCAAATTCCCGAAAAGGCACCCAGCGAATCAGTTCACCCTGGCGATCGACCTTCGCGCCGAGACCATAAACGACGACCGCGTCTGGATGGTTGGCAAAGGTTTCACCGATTTTCAAAAGCGCATTTTCACAAAGCATGTCATCGGAATTCAGCCATCCGACGACTTCGCCGGTTGCCGCGCGCATTCCTTTATTGATGCCATCGCTCTGTCCCTTGTCCGGTTCGCGGATTACCCGCACGGATGGCGTTTTGGCATAGGCATCAAGAATCGCACCCGTATTGTCGGTGGACATGGCGTCTACCACGATATGTTCGAAGTTCGGGTAGTTCTGCTGCCGGATACTTTCCAGAGTCTGTTCAATGAAATGCCCCTGATTGTAGGTGGGCGTGACCAGAGTAATGCGAGGAAGAGAGTTCACAGGATGTTTTCGATAAGTTGGATTAATGCTTTGGGATCAATGGACAGATCGGCTGCCGCAAAGTGTTTGTCATGCCGTACGGCTTCGGGGCCGGGAGGTAGATGATAATAATAATTTAAACCGCTGAGCGCCGCGAGATACCAGTAACACCAATGCGCATACTCGGGATGAAAAAGCTCAATGACCGCTGTGCCGGGTTTGCAGAATACGACATTTGTTAACGATGCACCGTGCGGGGCAATTACAATATCTGCGTTGGCAAATAACTCAATCTGATCCGCGATGGGCATTCCCGTCAAACGGCACACTTCAAATCCCCGGGTTTTTAATTCTTCAACAAGCCCGGCTTCACCAACCACCTTACGCTTCGCGGCATCGCCACGCGATATGTACAGTTTTTTTCCACCTTGCGCAGTTTTGCTTCCGAGACATTTTTGCAGAAACCTAATGGAGTCCGGAGTCGGCATGCCACTGTAACCGGGCAGAGAAGGGATAAGCAGTGTATCGTAAAAACGGCAGGCGCGTCGCGGAGGAGCAGCGCATTTTTCGTGAAGACCCAGAGCCTTTAGGGTTTCGCGCTGATAAGAAAGAGCGTGCGGGACAACGAGGGTGTCATAAGTCGACTCTCCAAGAAGCGCGAGTCGCGGAAGAATATCCAGCATCCAATGGTAATAACAATCTGCTCCGCGTGAAGCGATGACGGCTGCAACATTGTGACGTTTCTTCGCACGGGAAAGCGATTGCCGTAGTAACGGGTGCGCATCCATCGCAAAGCCGCTGGCAAAACTGACATCGCGGCAGATCAATCCGTCCGAGGTTAAAACAACACCATCCTGGCAAACCGCGCCATTTGGCAGCGATGCAAGGAATGTTGGCGCGCAGTAGACAAACCGCAGACGTTCAAAAAATGCGCGATCCTGCTCCCGCAGATTACAGGGCAGAGGAATTTCCGGATCCCGGCGTTCATGTAAAGGATGGAAGATTCCCTGACGTTGCTCTACCGCACTGCGTGTATCGATGCAGCCGTGAATTTTGACAGATCCGCGCGGCAGTGCATCTGCCAGAAAAGTAGAAGCGGTCTTAAACATACAAAGATGAATTGCGTTTCCAGGCTTTGCGACGTCGATCAATGGTGAAAAGAGCCGTCATCATTCGCAAAGAGTCAGAAAAAAGTGAAACCTTACTCCCGGAGACTTCTTTCCAGTCGATGGGATGTTCAATAACCGGACAACCGACATGATTCAACGCGGCGAGTAATTCGACATCAAACACAAACCCTCTCTCCTGGAGAAGAGGTGCGATTTTTTCATATGCGGCAGCGGGAATAATTTTCAGTCCGCACTGGGTATCATAAACGCCAGGATCAATGAAGTGACCGACGAGCGTTGCAAAAATTCGCCCTATCAAATGCCGCTGCTCTGAACGGCAAATATGTTTTCCGCGCATTTTAACGCGCGAGGCGAAATGGGCGCTTTCCGGCGATTGCGCGGCCTGTTCAAGGACTCTGCAAATTTCCTCCGGCGCTATCGAGCCATCCGCATCCACAAAAGCGAGAAGAGGTTCCTCTTTTCCATTTGCCCAGCCGCCATAGATGGCGCCACCCTTTCCCACATTTTGATCCATGCGAAGATATTCAACGGGAAATCCGCTGGATATTGCGGCAGCCTCACATTGTTTGTGCATGGCGGCGCTTTCGGATTTTTCCGAACCATCGTCCACGACAAGCAGGCGAACAGAAGTAGCCTGCTTTTTTAAGCTCTCTGCGAGAAAAGGCAAAAACAACGGAAGCCGACGCGCTTCGTTAAACGCGGGAATAATGAGTAGAAATTGCATTGCTGATTACTGAAGATGCGGTGCCTTCAAAAATGGCGATGGCTTTTTTGCCATGCTCGATGGAAAATAATTTTTCCGTTGCAAGCGCCGCGCGTTCGCTTTCTGCATCCGGGCGGGCAGGAAGTACATCAAAGAGCGCCCCAATCGTGTCCGCCAGAGATTCTGGATTCTCGATATCAAAAAATGCGGCGGCTTCTGGGGATTGCTCCCTATGTACGTGAATATCGGAAAGCAATAAGGGACAACCCAGGGCCTTTGCATCCTGCACGGTCGTATTCCATCCTTCAAAAATCGAAGGCTGCACCAATGCCGTCGCGGTTCGTAGAAACCCAAGCAATTCCGCGCGGCTTACAAGACCAAGCACACGGCATTCATTATTTACATTTTCGTGGGCGATATATTGAAACAGCTCCGAAAGCAGCGTGTTGTTACGATCACGGAAATCAGCAGGCAGTCCCGTCATGACGCAGGTAATGGATTTGCCCCGTCTCTTCAAAATGCCAAGCGCTTCAACAACGGAGCGATGGTTCTTATGTTTCCAAAACTGATTGGCAACGAGCAGAAATTTTTCCGGAAGGTGATAACGCTCGCGTACCGCCTCAATTTCTTCAGCAGGTTCCTGAAAAGCGAAGTTGGAGGGAAAGGAGAGCACATGCGTTTTGGAAAGCGCATTGGGAAAAAAGACCTTCATGCAGTCCAGGCTGTCATTGCTTGAAAGGATAACCGAATCGGCTTTATCAAGAAGAAGTGCAGTCCGATGCGCGATCTTCCTTCGTTCCTCTTCAGCATAGAGTTCTTCAAGAACGAAAGGTTGAAAATCCGGCACCCACGCAATATTGCGGGTTCCGGCACAAAATTGTTCCGGCTGTAAAATAGGGCCGATTGCCCCAAGGCGCAGATCCTTCACGCTAGCAGAAAGTGGATTTCGGCGTCCGAGTTTTAACAGGGATCGAAGCGACCATTCACCGGGAAGATAAGCGATCTCGGGCAGAAGTGCCGTTTTTAAGGACGAGATATTTTTATTGGCAGTAAGAAAAACGGAATCCGCGTCCGCGCGCTGTATGGAAGCCGCAAGTCCCCATGAATAGCTATGGCCCGCGCTCCATCCACCCATCGCGAGATCAATAATACCAAGCTTCATTTATTTACGGGCGGCAGAGCGAAACCACTTCACGTAATCTCGAACGCCCTGGGTTAACTTTACATCCGGTGAAAAATTCAGTGCACAAAGTCTGGTAATATCCGCCTGCCAGTTTTTCGGATTTCCATCGGGTTGTATGCCATCGAATTCCAGGACGGTTTTTTCGCCAAATTCCTTTACGAGCAATTCTGCGAGGTGGCGGATGGGTGTTTCTTTTCCGGATGCGAGATTGTAGATATCCGCATCGAATTTTCCCTGTGTTGCGATAGCCAAAATTCCTCTGGAAACATCCTTTGCATGAATAAAATCACGGGATTCCAAGCCGTTTCCCTTTAATGTAAGTGTCGACGGCTCCGCCGCAAGTCGGCTGCACAAATCCCACAACACCTGTTTGCGAAGGCCTTCTCCATACGCTGAGAAAATCCGCGCAATGGCAGTGGGTACCGCATAAAGCTGGGAATAGGAGCGACACAGCACTTCCGACATATGCTTATGAAATCCATAAGCGGACAGGGGAAGTGTTTCGAACGTTTCGCAAACGGGAAGCTGCGCAGGTTC
>JBDSIH010000048.1:0-8969 GCA_039918055.1 Chthoniobacterales bacterium | reverse complement strand
GCTTTATGCCATACATTGCAGCTACAATCTTTTTGTCTTTTGGTATATCCCTGAGTTTTTCTATAGCTACTGATTCACGCTTTGTTCGAAGGGAGCGCCAAATCTCCTTGCCAGCGACCCGAAATCTCGCGTAATAAATCCCGTTCGGATGTTGTAGTAGATTCTGAGTTTTCCTTGAAGTCAGCGTATTAACTTTGGGTGGACTCACATCTAAACAGCAAAAGAACACCGTAGAAGACGCAATGCAATATTGCCAATCTACAGACTAAAATGCATCGATAGCTCAATGGTAGAGCAGTTGACTCTTAATCAATTGGTTGTAGGTTCGAGTCCTACTCGGTGCAGTTTTTTCTTTCTCAAACAGTGCCTTCCTGCAAATGGCGTGCGGATACGCCGCGCAAAAAATTGAGCAGGCGATCTTTGTTAATTGGCTTTGTGAGATAATCATCCATGCCAGAGGAAATGCACTTTTCCTTTTCGTTCTCCAGAGCATTCGCCGTGAGTGCGACAATAAAGACGCGGGCAATAGAGTCGCTCCGCGCTTCCAGTTTTCGGATTTCACGCGTTGCCGTCACCCCATCCATCTCTGGCATCTGCATATCCATAAAGATCAAATCGGGATGATGCTCTCTGTAATATTTTACCGCCTCTTTGCCGTTACCAACGGTCACCGCCTCATTGTATCCCAGACGCTTGAGAACAGTAAGCATGAGCTTGGCACTGACTTTGTCATCCTCCGCAACCATGATGCGAAGATCGAGATTCAGGAACGCTTCATCGTTTTTGGTACGGTCAGAAATAGCGCTTTCGATTTCCTGTGCGTTTTGGACGATCTGCGTGCTGATTGTAAATGTGAATTTGGAACCGTGTCCATATTCACTGGTAACGTGAATGCTGCCGCCCATAAGCTCGACCAGTTTTTTGCAGATGGAAAGACCCAATCCTGTACCCCCATACCTTCGTGTCATCGTGGAATCAGCCTGGCTGAATGGCCTAAAAAGCCTGTCAATTTTTTCCGGTAAAATTCCTATACCTGTATCTTCCACTGAAAACTCCAGGAATTGATTACCGGCCTCCTCGGTCTTAATGTCGAAATTGACATTGATAGATCCCGAGGAGGTAAACTTCACAGCGTTAGCCAGCAGATTAAGCAGGATTTGTCTCAAGCGCCCTTCATCCCCGCGAATAAGATGGGGAGCATTGGGGCTTATGTTGTAAGTAACTTCGACACCCTTTTTCGTGGCCGTAAGCCCGATCAAATCACAGACAAGCAGAACGGTATTTACCGGGTCAAAATGACTTTCTTCCAGATAGAACCGACCAGCATCGATACGGGAATAGTCGAGAATGTCGTCGATAATTCTTAACAGGGCCAGACCGCTGGTATTAATAATCGAGACAAATTCCCGCTGCTCATCGCTCATCTTCGTGTCGGAAAGCAAATTTCCGTAGCCAATTACACCATTCATCGGTGTTCTTATTTCATGACTCATTACCGCAAGGAACTGGCTCTTCGCTTCGTCCGCAGCTTCCGCCTCTTCCTTCGCGCGCACGAGTTCAGTTTCTGTTTCTTTCTGCTTTGTAATGTCGGTAAGGCTGATGACAACACCATCAAGAAGTTTCACAACAATGACCTGAAGCCACGTGTTTACACCCTCGTTGAGATAATAATGCTCCGTTACAAACAATTTACCATTTTGGGCTACGTCGACGTAGTGCTCGAATAATCCATCGATAAGATTCTGAGGAAATACCTCCAGCAGGCTCATTCCGACCAGTCCGAGAGGGTCACGTCCAAGCAGCGACTTAATAGCACTGCTGGCGAGGATAAATCTAAAGTCGACGATTCCTCCCCTCTTATCGCGTACGGATTCAAAAGCAGTGATACCGTTCGGCATGCTATTCAGCACATGGCCGAGTAATAGTCTCGCCTGGTTAATTTCCTCCGTACTCTTTATCCGGTTGGTGATATTTTGAATCGTACCAATAATTCGGATACTGTCCTCACCGTCTTTTTCCGTGCGTGCCTGCACATGGACGTAAATCAGCGTTCTGTCCTCCTTATAAAGTTGGTGATCCAGATCAAATACAGTTCCGCTACTCAACGCCCCTCTTGCCATCCGATAAAGCACTCGAAAATCTCTTATGGGTAGATGTTTCCTGACAATCGCAATCGTTGGGTTTATCTCTCCTGGTTTGTATCCGCAAATGCGATAGACCTCATCCGACCACCAGATTTCATCTGTATTGACATCCCACTCCCAACATCCAATTTCTCCAAACTCCTGCGAATCCTGAAGACGCTGGGCCAGCACTCGCAAATCTTTTTTAGTCATCTGTCTGCTTCTGATACCCCGTCCTAAAGACCACACCATGGGCAGCAGAATTAAAAGGAGCGTACCGTAAGCCAGCCAAATAAGGCGAACACTGCTCCACGAAGCGGATTCAAGCTCTGAAGTCGGAAGAAAGCGTATGAACTTATATTGCAGACCGGCGAGACTCTCATCGGATATGCGAATTCCTTTTTCCTCCAGAAAGTCGGAGGGTACCTTAATCGTCACGAAAGTATAAAGTCCGTCATTGTTTACAACGTACCCGCTGTCCGAGGCGTAGATATTTTTTGCCAAAGTCGGATTGGCCTCAAAAATATTCCCTATTTTTTTACCCGGAAACAAAAATGCCCATGTCATTTCCGGTTCCGGAGCAATCAGCCAGTTCCCTTTATTGCTGATTAAGAAAAATTTTCCCGGAATATTGGTGTATTGTTGATTTAAATTTTCAAGGAGTTTATTTCCCTTAAAATTAATGATCAGAAACCCCACTGGTTTTCCCTTGTCATGAATAGCCACAGCAAATCTCAGGACGGTAATATAAGGAATGAGAATTACCCCCTTCTCCGTACTCAAATCAAAGGGAGAAACATAAATTGTTCCGGGAGGATTTTTTTTCAGTTCCAGCATCCATGGTCGCGACCCTTTATCTTTTAAATTCTGTTCCTCCGTTAAAATTGCGGCGCTTTTCCCCTGCGCATCGTAACTATGGCTGAGGCGGATCGCCTCCCCGCCATCTACTGATATCAGGCGGATATGGTTGTAATCTGAATGCGATTTGATAAAGCGCGCGAAATCACTAATGATTCCTTTTTTAACCGTGAGGGGCTCCCACTTCTGTATCTCGGCATAATAGTAGCGGTCATCGACCAGAGACTTCATGAACAGCAGATCCCTCAAACAATTTTCAATCCGGTTTTGAAAAATGCTGGCGCTTCTATCCAGGGCAACCTGCTCGCTTTGCACAATGTGCTGATCGGAGATAATGCGAAGTCGATGTACGACTAACAACGCAAGACCCGTCAGGATAAAAAAAGTGACAAGGAGAGGAAAAACTCCCCAAAAATTCCTGAAAGATTTTCTCACTTTTATAGCTAAATAAGCTACCCCCTCCACACTGATGCGGCAACCTCAAATCGGGAATATTAGAGAGAAAACCACTTGACATTTTTTGCAATTCAGCAGATTTTTTACCTGATCTTATCGAGAGTGGCAGAGGGACTGGCCCAATGAAGCCACGGCAACCGCCGGAGATTTAATTCTCTGGGTCAGGTGCCAAATCCAGCTTCAGATGCAAAAGCGTCTGGGGATGATGAGATGCCGTTTCCTCGTGGATACGCTTCTCTCTCACTCTCGATGGAGGAGAATATATGTCAGAAACAGCAAATCCATTTTTCCACAGCCTGAAGTGCCGCGAATGCGGACGCCTTTATCCAAAGCTGGCAACCCACATCTGCGAGTTCGACTTCGGTCCGCTCGAAGCCGCCTATGACTACGAGGCAATCGCCAAGGTATTCACCCGCCAGCTGATTGAATCGCGGCCCCACTCGATGTGGCGCTATCGGGAGCTGCTGCCCATTGATGGCGAGCCTACGGTGGGAGAAAAGGTCGGTTTCACGCCCCTCGTCAAAGCAACCAATCTGGCAAAGCGTCTTGGCGTGCGTGAACTCTACATCAAAAACGATAC
Source organism: Chthoniobacterales bacterium (assembly GCA_039918055.1). Lineage (GTDB taxonomy): Bacteria > Verrucomicrobiota > Verrucomicrobiia > Chthoniobacterales > JBDTJR01 > JBDTJR01. The sequence continues at coordinate 4,952 of JBDSIH010000048.1, read as the reverse complement.
GGTCAATTACCCCACCCTGTCGTTTAAAGACCGCGTCGTCTCGGTGGCACTAAGCCGCGCCCGTGAGCTCGGATTCTCCGTCGTAGCCTGTGCATCGACAGGAAATCTGGCTAACTCCGTAGCGGCAAATGCAGCCGCAGCAGGATTGAAGAGCTATGTTCTAATTCCTGCGGATCTGGAGCAGGGCAAAGTCCTCGGCTCTCTGGTCTATGGCACCACCGTTATCGGTATTCATGGTGCATATGATCAGGTAAATCGCCTTTGTTCGGAAATCGCCGGTAAATACGGATGGGGCTTTGTGAACGTAAATCTGCGCCCCTATTATGCCGAAGGTTCGAAATCCATGGGCTTTGAGATCATGGAACAGCTCGGATGGCGCATTCCCCGCCATACCGTCATCCCGATGGCAAGCGGCTCCCTGCTCACCAAGATCCACAAATCCTACAAGGAATTTATCCAGACCGGCATTTTGGAAGAAACGCCCTTTACCGTGTATGGCGCTCAGGCCTCGGGCTGCTCTCCTATCGCTACCGCAATGAAGAAGGGAACGGATATCGTGAATCCGGTGCCGAAACCCGACACCATTGTGAAATCTCTTGCGATCGGCACTCCGGCGGACGGCTATTATGCAGTGCACAGCATGCGGGAAACCGGTGGATCAGCGGAAGATGTGACTGACGACGAAGTCGTGGAAGGCATCAAGCTCCTTGCAGAAACCGAGGGGATTTTTGCAGAGACCGCCGGCGGCGTAACTACCGCTTGTGCCAGAAAACTGATCGAATCCGGAAAGCTTCCGCGCGATGAAAGCATCGTGCTTTGTATCACCGGCCATGGGCTGAAAACCCAGGAAGCTATTATTGGTAAGTGCGGCGAACCGCGCCTCATCAAGCCAAACCTTCGCGAGTTTGAAGAAGTCATCGGCAAAGAATTGCAAAACCAACATTAACACGTTTGATTATTACTATGTCTACTATCGTCCGTATCCCAACTCCACTGCGCAAGCTCACCAATGACCAGGAAGAGGTCACCGGGGAAGGCGTGAATATCGGAGAAATTATCACTAATCTGGATAAAACTTATCCCGGTCTCGGAGAACGTATCTGCGATGAGGGTGGAAATGTCCGCCGCTTCGTTAATATTTTTATTAATGATGAAGATATCCGGTTTCTTGAGAACAAGGAAACTGCGGTAAAAGACGGAGATGAGATCAGCATCGTTCCCGCCATCGCAGGAGGCTAATTTTATGGCCAAGCAAACTACACGCCTCTGGCTGCTTTATCCAGCGCGCCTTATCACCCGACCGCTCATTTATGAGATGGGGAAAGAATTCGAAATCGTGACCAATGTCCGCCAGGTGAGCGTCACCGATGAAGTCGGCATCGTTTCTTTGGAACTTGAAGGCGAACGTTCCGAAATCGAAAAGGCCATCGCATGGCTTGAAGAACTCGGCGTAAAGGTCGAGCCTGTCGAAATCAATACAATCGAAGGCTAGCTAAGTTTTAGAATTTGATGGGCTCCGGCGGTTTCACCTGAATTGCCGGAGCATCCATTGCGGAATCCAGAGGCTTTACGGCTTCCGCCTTACGAATCTCGATCTGAGTAGACTTTGAAGCAGAGGCAGAAGCCTCAGTCCCCTCTGAATCAGCGGGTGTCGCGGTGTTGTCACCAGACTTTTCCGCATCTACCGGAAGCGCCTTCATCACGGGAATATTGCTATCGTCAAACTGCTGCATGGCGGGGCGAAGGGCGTTATAAACATCATCGAACCCCAGCAAAGGCGGAGTCATAACCGCAATGGGTGGAATCGTAGCCAAATCAACGGCAGCGGCAGCTCGCGGCCATTCATTCTCATCGTATTGTTTATCAAATACGCTGCTCACGCGCTTATTCAGGCTTTCGATTTGCGCATCCGTTGCCAGTTCCTTGTAGTTTTTAGAAGGATCATCTTTTATTCCCATGGCCCTCGCCGCGCTTTGTGAAGCAATTGAATTTGCAAGCAACCCGGTAATTTTCGAAACTTCCACATCTTTTAATGAGGCGGGTCTTGAAAAAGTTGTAGCAGGGAAACTCGTCAGCGATGCATTCATGACCGAGGCCCAGACAGGCAGAGCGAGATCTTTTCCAAAAGCGCCGCGGTAAATTTTACCCGGTTTGTCGAATCCTACCCATACCGTGCAGGTAATCGGCGCATCATAGCCGATGAAATATGCATTTGTAAAATTGTAGGAAGTTCCCGTCTTACCCGCCGCAGGAAAATCCTTCAGCCCGTAGTTCGTATAGGCGACAGATCCGGTTCCGGTGCGGAGAGACTCCGCCAGCACACTGCTGATCTGGTAGGCAGTCGCATCGGAGAATGCCGTTACTTTTTCAGAACTGGCTTCGAATACGACTTTGCCGGTGGAATCAACGATGCGTTGAATAATGTACGGATGTTTCGCATGCCATCCGCCATTGGGAAAATTCGAGTATGCCAGTGTAAGCTCGTCAATACTCAGTTCGGTACTGCCCAGAAAAGCATTAGTAAAGTCTCGCAGAGGTGAAGTAATACCCGCTTTGGTGCAGAGATTTTTCACCGCATCCAGGCCCACAAGAAATCCGACACGAACAGTAGCCGCATTTTTCCCCTTAACGAGAGCGCTTCGCATCGTGATCGGACCTTCGTAATCATTATCAGGACGCTCGACACCCCACTCGCCAAGGATCCCGGTTTCGCCGCCGATCATGACATTTCGATTATCAAGCGCCGCATCCTGGACGATGACACCCGGATACAGGTCTTTTTCAAATGCCGCAGCATAGACAAAAGGCGCAAACGCCGTCCCGGTAGGAAATCTCCCCTGAATAGCGCGGTTATATTCGTTTTGAAGAAAATCCCGGCCCCCTACCATTGTCAGGATTCCTCCGCTTTTATTTTCTATGGCCAGCACTGCACCCTGCAGATAAGCAGGTGGCGTGATATTCGGCGTGGCGCCATGTGCGGCTTTTTCCGCCGCTTTGTATTCCTGCGTATAAGCATCATAGGTCTGATATTTGTAACCTGGGCGTCTTTCGACCTCCTGAAGTTTTTGGCGCAATGCCACTTCCGCCGCGCGCTGCATCGGTGAATCAAGCGTCGTATAAATACGATAGCCGCCATTCATCGCCCGATCATACCCCACCGCTAAGATCGCCTGTTGACGGACGTAATCGATGGCATAGGAAACTTTGTTAAAAGGATTGCTGGGTCTCCGGACAATCAGGAGTTGTTCCTGCGCCTGCTTACATTCCGCGCGGGTGATAAACCCGTTATCCTTCATACGCCCCAGAACGAAATCCCGCGTTTCCTGTGCTTTTTTGAGGTTTCTCCACGGGGAAAGTCCATTCGGATTTTTCAAAAGCCCCGCGAGCATTGCGCATTGGCCGACATCCATGTCCTTTGCAGAAATACCAAAATATCCCCTCGCCGCCGCTTCTGCGCCGTAAAATCCCGATCCCAGGTAAACCCGGTTCAGGTAGATCTCCATGATTTTTTGTTTCGAAAGATGTTTTTCGATTCTCTCCGCGAGAAACATTTCCACGAGCTTTCGCTTATAGGAGCGCTCGTGGAGATCAAAGGAGTTACGCGCGACCTGCTGCGTCACCGTACTGGCACCCTGCTTGATATGACCTGTGCGCCAGTTCGCAATAGCAGCGCGTGCTATGCCCATGTAATCCACGCCCTTATGGTCGTAAAACCGGTTATCCTCCGCAGCCACGACCGCTTCGATCATTTGCTTCGGAAATTCCGAGTATGGAATCGGGTGCCGATTCTCGATAAATATCTTACCGATCTGTTGATCCCCGCGATCATAAATCAGTGAAGCCGCCTCCATCTTCTCAATATCGCCAAGATCAAACTTTTCCGCTTCTGCGCGATATTTATGCGTGAAATACTGGATACCAAGCCATGCCACGAGAAGGCTGAAAACCACAACGCCTACGGGCACAAGTATCCACCAGCGCAGAAGACTGAATTTTGTCTTCCCGCCTTCCGGACGTTCCCAACTGTAATACTTTTTAGCGATAACGATTTAATCCCGATTAATACGGGCTTCACAAATCTGAAATTTACCGGCGGAGGGGATCGAACCCACACGATGTTGCCATCACTGGATTTTGAGTCCAGCGCGTCTGCCAATTCCGCCACGCCGGCTAAAGAAGCGTTACCATTCCTTAAATCAGATTTCCGCGCAAATGAAAAGTACTGGCAGTGAGCATTATGGCCACAGAGGCATTAATGGTTATTGCTGTCCTCGTCGATGGTCCGTTCCCCTGTAAAAAACTCCTGGACGGCGCCTCCGACGCGCAAAGTGGTGTGCTTAATGGTATTTCCAGTGCGTTTAGTCACGTCCTCCACCTTACCAATAAGTCCCCCACTCTCCTTCCAGTGCTCCCGAAGGGAATCATCCCCTTCGGCAGATGAAGAAGAGCCGTGTTTCACATAATCAATATCCAGCGTCAGAGGTTGGATGATATCGCCATTTACTGCAGAAACTTCCATCTTACCCACCAGCGCTCCCATATTATCGTATAGTCGAATCGACCAGAGAGGACTTGATGCATCTCCGCCAATGCGCAATTTGTAATCAAGACGATGGAATCCGATCTGATTTTTCGTCGCCTGACCTTCCGCCAGACGAAAAACCTTGTCCGAATCAATGGTTAACTGCGAAGGATTCATGGAAGGCATATCGCCTACTCCTGCAAAGCCACGTAACGGGGTGCGCTCGGACGCGATAGCTCCATTTTCCACAACGATTTCCCGTACTCCTCCACGCGCAGTGGAATCATTAAAGAGCATCTTCCAGAGATCGGGCTGCGGATCGCCGGACTCCCCGCTGATTTCCACCAGACTTTTCAACGTATCCTCACCCTTTGCTGCTTTGACAACTTTTAGAGCCTGATAGGCCGTATCATCGGACCACGCAGCCGTT
>JBDSIH010000047.1:0-4290 GCA_039918055.1 Chthoniobacterales bacterium | reverse complement strand
TAATGACGAGGAGGACGGGAAATCCGGCTTCAAGTAGTGTCTTGTAAACCTCACTGATAGATTCGCTCACGAATATTGTCGTATCAAAGGGAATTTCATATGTGAGGCCGGAAGGAAAAGTCTTTGCAAGCTCTGCAATCTTGCCGCGAACCCGTTTGGCGGTATCCAGGGAATTTGATCCAGGCAGTTGATAAATCGCAATGCCGCCCGCGGAGTGCCCGTCGAATTTAAAAAACTGCCCGTACTGCTGGGAGCCGAGTTCAACCCGCGCGACATCGCGTAGACGCGTGAGTTTTCCCCCGTTTTGCGTGTTGGATTTAACGAGAATATCTTCAAATCCTTCGACGGTATTCAGGCTGCCATTGACATTAACGGTGAGTGCGTAGGACTGATTGCTCGGAGAAGGTGATCCGCCGATTTGTCCGGCAGTGACGTCGGTATTCTGGGCGCGAAGAGCTTTAATGACATCATTTGGAACCAGTGAGCGTGCCTGAAGTTGTTCCGGATTCAGCCAGATACGCATGCTGTATTGACCAACGCCGAATACGGTAACGCCACCCACGCCATCCACACGGGTGAGCTCGTTTTCGAGATTGATCGTGGCGAAGTTGTTAAGAAACAGGGCGTCGAATTTGTTATCGGGCGACGTCAGAGTGATAATCTGGAGAATCGCGGTGGACTTTGTCTGCGTGACCACACCCTGCGTCTGCACAGCTGAGGGGAGTTGTCCCAATGCCTGCGAAACGCGGTTCTGCACCAGTATCTGCGCTTCATTCGGATCGGTGCCGATATCGAAGGAGACGATCAGCGTATAGTTGCCCTCGTTCGTGCACGACGACTGCATGTAGATCATGCCCTTGACGCCGTTGACTTGTTGCTCGATGGGAAGCGCCACCTTGTCCACCATTGTCCTCGCGCTCGCGCCGGGATAGGAGGCCGTGACCTGGATCGTGGGCGGCGTGATCGCGGGATATTGCGATACGGGAAGCACGCCAATGGCCACCACGCCCAGAAGTATCATCACGAGCGCGATGACGTTTGAGAGAATCGGGCGTTCGATGAAGAATTTCGACAGCATGCTTAGGGGGCAACGATCTGCGTTGGCTCTTCCGGCTTTTTGCTTTCATGCCAGCGCTGCAGCACCACAAAGAACGAAGGTACAAAGACAACCGCAAGACAGGTGGACGCGAGCATGCCGCTGGCGACCGTGATGCCGAGCGACTGCCGAGATGCCGCTCCGGCTCCAGTGGCAAGAATAAGTGGCACAACTCCGAGGATGAAAGTGAACGACGTCATCAGAATGGGACGGAATCGTGACCGCGCGGCTTCGACAGCGGAAACGAGAATGCTCGCACCCCCTTCGCGACGCTGGCGTGCCATCTCTACGATAAGAATCGCATTTTTAGCGGAGAGCGCGATCAGCAGAACCAGACCGATCTGAACATAGAGGTTATTCGGCAGTCCGGTGAGGCGCAGGGCGAGGAGGGTTCCCAAAATGGAGAGGGGTATTGCGAAGATTACGGCCAGAGGCAGGATCCAGCTTTCGTACTGTCCCGCGAGAACAAAGTAAACAAGCACCATGGCGAGTGCGAAAATGAAGACCGTCGCCGCACCGGTCAGTTTTTCCTGATAGGAGAGGGAGGTCCATTGGTATTTCATTCCTTCAGGAAGAATACGATTGGCAATTTTCTCCTTGGCCTGCAACGCTTCGCCTGAGCTGTAGCCCGCCTTTGCCGATCCGATGATCGCCGCAGAAGGATAAAGATTATAGAGTGAGATGGCGGTCGGTCCATGTGTGGTTTCGATCGAAGCCAGCGAACCGAGAGGGACCATGTTGCCGCTGGAATTGCGGACGGTATACTGCTTAATGGCGTTTGGGGTTAGTCTATATTGCGTATCGGCCTGCGCATAGACGTCGAACGTTCTGCCGAATTTCGTGATCTGGTTGACGTAGGTCGAGCCGAGATAGGTTTCGAGCGCGTTAAATACATCATTGACCTGAACGCCGTAGGTTTCCGCTTCGCGGCGATTGAGCTTAAGGGATAGCTGCGGCACGTCCGCACGGAAAGGGGTGAGTGCCGAGGTAATCGCAGGTTGTTGATTCGCTTCATTCACAAGCTTCTGGGTGATGGCAGCAAGGCGCTCGTAATCGAAGGTTCCATTACTCAATTCCACCTGCATCTGAAATCCATCGGTCAGTCCAAGCCCCTGAACAGGTGGCGGCAGCATCACAAGACAGTTGGCTTCCTGTACGGTGGCGACTGCATTGACGATATTTGCATTAACGCGTTTTAGATCTTCGGCGCGTCCGCGTTCACTGGAAGGTTTCAGCACAGCGTAGATCATACCGGAATTAAAAAGAGAGGAGCCGCTGTCGATGGGGGATGCGCCGCTTCCGCCGATGACAATCGTTTCTGCCACGCCGGAAACTTTGCGAATCGCAGTTGCCAACGCCTGCATGGCAGTCTGGGAGCGTCCGAGGGCTGCACCGTTTGGAAGCTGTACGGCAACCATTATGTAGCCCTGATCTTCCGTCGGCAGAAAGCCTGTTGGCGTGCGCATGAGTCCGATGAGGGAAAGTAATACGAGACCTGCGGCGATGAGTGTCATCAGGCCACTATGGTGCACCATGCGGTCAATCAGGCCGGTGTACCATTTCTCAAGCGGATTATAGAGCGCATCAAACCCGCGAAAGAAGGCATTCTTCTTTTTGTTTGGGTCGCGTGCACGAAGCCAAAGGGCACACTGGGTGGGCTTTAGCGTCATCGCATTGATGCCGCTGAGCAGTGCGGTGATCGCGATAACGAGCGCGAACTGCCGATACATCTGCCCAATGATTCCCGGCAGAAATGCCGCAGGCAGAAAGACCGCCATGAGGACAAGTGTGACCGCCACGATGGGACCGAAGAGTTCCTTCATCGCAGCGATTGCAGAATCCTTGGGGGACATTCCGCGCTCGATAAATTTTGAAGCGCCTTCGACGACGACAATCGCATCATCAACGACGATACCGATGGAAAGCACGATGGCAAAAAGCGTTAGCGTATTGATCGTGAAGCCCATGAGGGCCATTCCCGCAAAGGCGCCGATAATCGTCACCGGCACAGTCGTGGCAGGAACGAGTGTTGCTCTCCAGTCCTGGAGAAAGACGATGATGACCAGCAGCACGAGAAAGCCCGCTTCGAATAGTGTTTTATAAACCTCGTGCACGGACTCCTTGACGAAGATCGTATTATCGAGGGGAACGGCGTAGGTAAGGCCCGTCGGAAAACTTTTCGAGAGCTCATCCATTTTCGCCCGCACGCGCTTTGCGGTATCGAGTGCATTCGAACCTGGAAGCTGGTAGATCGCAACGCCACCGGTTGGGCGGCTATTATATTCAGAAAATTGATTATAGGATACTGCACCGAGTTCCACACGTGCGACGTCTTTCAGACGCGTAATCTGACTGCCGTTCTGCGTGTTGGATTTTACGATGATGTTATCGAATTCCTCCACGGTGTTCAGGTCACCATTGGAATTTACCGTCAGTTGAAACGCCTGTCCATTCGCGGCGGGCGGTGCGCCAAGCTGACCGGACGTGACTTCCGTATTCTGATCCTGAAGCGCGTTGACAACGTCGCTGGGGACGAGCGAGCGCGCCTGCATCTGCACGGGATTCAGCCAAATGCGCATGCTGTATTGACCGACGCCGAATACTGTCACACCGCCCACGCCGTCGATACGGGCGAGTTCGTTTTGCAGGTTGAGAGTCGCGAAGTTATTTAGAAAAAGCGCGTCGTAGCGATTATCCTTCGATTCCAGGGTAATGATCTGGAGGATCGCAGTGGATTTGCTTTGCGTGATAACCCCCTGCGTTTGCACGGCGGATGGCAACTGGGCGAGGGCGGCTGATACGCGATTCTGGACGAGAACCTGCGCAGAGTCGGGACTCGTTCCGATCTTGAAGGAAATCGTCAGTGCATAGTTGCCGTCACTGGTGGAGGACGACTGCATGTAGATCATGCCTTCGACGCCATTGACCTGCTGCTCGATGGGAAGCGCGACCTTATCAATAACAGTCTGCGCGCTCGCACCGGGATAGTAAGCGGTAACAAGGACGGTTGGCGGCGTGATCGCTGGGAATTGAGCAATGGGCAGCACACCAATGGCAACGCCGCCCAGGAGCATCATCAAAAAGGCGATGACGTTCGAGAGAACCGGCCTTTCAATGAAGAATTTCGAGAACATCGCCCTTATTTCGCGGTCGCTTCAGGACTTGCTGCGGGAGCAGGCTGCGTCATGACATAG
>JBDSIH010000046.1:0-5272 GCA_039918055.1 Chthoniobacterales bacterium | reverse complement strand
CAGCACTACCTCCTGTAGATCCTTCCCGCGGACTTTTCACTCTGGGATCAAAAGCCGTTTTAAACGTCGCTGGCCTCATGGTGGATGACCGGCTTACTTCTTCCAGACCATTTTCGCAGGCCATAATGACGCAGGGCGGGGAGGTTTCCATCAAAAGCTACAGCGCGGATCTTGCTAAAGGGAGCGTTATCGACGCATCGGGCGGAGTCGATATGAAATCCACTGGAAAGCCAGCATATGGAAATGGAGGCAGTATTGCGATTCAGGCCGGACAGGATCTGGATATTAACGGGGGTTTTACCTCCCCCCTTATAGGAGGGACTTTAAACCTGGCTTCCACTCTCAAGGGTTTTTCGGGAGGCGCGGGGGGATCACTCACTCTTCGTGCGCCGGCGATTCAAATTGGCGGTAGCTCTTCAAACTCGGATGTATTATTTCTTTCGCCGAAATTTTTCAACGAAGGCGGATTCAGCAGTTTCACGCTTTCCGGTATCGGTATAGCGACGAGTAATGCGGATGTTTATACTCCGGCTATTTTAATTGCACCCGGCACGATTATTGATCCAAAGGTACAGAGCTGGGTTGCAATACCGCATTCTGCGGGCAGTCAGAGCATCAGCATGATGTCCATTGTGAAACCAGAGGCGCTGCAAAGTCCGGTTTCTTTGACTTTCAATGCGGTAGGCGTCACGGACTCGTTGTTTCTAAATATACTGGAAACACGCGGAGATTTTATTCTGGGTGAGGGAGCAAAAATCCAGGCAGGCAGCCTGGGTAAGGTTTCCATTAATGGAGACACTGTAGCTGTGCTGGGATCAATTATTGCTCCCGGTGGCAGTATTTCCATCACGGGGGCAAAAAAGTTTCCGATGGATACAGCCTTGTCTTATGCGTTGCCTACGGTTGATCTCGGACCTCGCAGTTTGTTGTCCGTAGCGGGGAAGACATTGCTGACACCAGATGCTTTTGGCCGGCGCATCGGTACCGTGCTGTCGGGAGGCAGAATAAACATTTTCGGCAATATCGTTGCGGAAGCAGGGGCGGTATTAGACGCATCGGGTTCAAGCGATGTTCTGGATTTTTCGCCTCTGACGGCAGGGCTTTTAAACTCTCCTGCAATCCCGCTGAACAGCGGACTCAATGCACCGTTGAACAGTATCCACTATGTTCCCGTACGCATGGATAGCAATGGAGGATCAATCACCCTTACGGGCAGCGAGGAATTATTTATCGATGCGACCCTTCTGGGCCGTGCCGGAGGAGCCACTGCGCAGGGTGGAAGTCTGATCGTTTCATCCGGCAGATTCTATCCTGTCGGCAGTAGTCCGGCCTCTCCCCTGGATGTTGTCATGACGGTGAGTCAGGAAGGGACTACCATTCCCAGGGCATTTTATACCTCCGGGCAGACGGCTATCGGTCATCCTGTGCTGGATAGCGCGGGGAATCCAATTCAGGGAATGGGATATTTTAGCGTCGATAGCTTCCAGAGGGGAGGCTTTGATGCACTTGTCCTTGGCAGCCCTGGTGGGGCTCTGCAATTCAAGGGGCCTGTTACGATTGACGCCAATGCAGTGCTAAAAGTTGCTACGGGTGGTGTCCTGTTTGCAGACTCCGCAGTTAATCTAAAAGCGCCATATGTTGCGCTGGGAACGCCATTTCTGGCGCCCCTGCAACCGCAGGATGATGCTGTTACCAGCGCATTCAGCCAGGCTGGTCAAGGGGCCTTTTATTTTCAACCCACATTCGGTCCGGGGAGTCTGACGGTCACAGCGAGACTCATCGATATCGGCAATCTTTCTCTGCAGAATATTGGCAGGGCAAGTTTCATTGCTGAAGGCGGGGATATCCGTGGCGATGGTACCCTGGATATAGCGGGAGATTTTTATTTCCGCGCGGCGCAAATTTATCCGGTTACGAAAACGAATTTCACTATTGTCGCGTATTATGATCCGGTTCACGGACAATTGGCTTCCGATCCAGGCAGAATCATTATTGAGGGATCCGGGACCCGGCAGCTTCCCTTGTCTGCGGGTGGCACTCTGAGCCTTTATGCAGCAGATATTGAACAAGGCGGTACTTTGCGTGCCCCATTGGGAACCATCAATCTTGGCTGGGATGGCACAGGAACCGCTCCGAAAGATCTGATTACCGGGACAACGCTGGCATTTCCAGTGACGCAAACGGTCAAACTGCTTTCCGGCAGTACGACATCCGTCTCGGCGGTAGATCCTGTTTCAGGCAAAGGAATACTGATTCCTTATGGACTTGATTTGAATGATACCTCGTGGATTGATCCTTCCGGAGTTGATATTACTGCAGGCGGTCTTCCCGCCAAAACGATCAATATCGCCGGACAAAGTGTCACCACGGAATCCGGTTCTGTCATCGATCTTCGCGGAGGAGGGGATCTTCTGGCGTATCGCTGGATTAAGGGGAATGGCGGAAATACAGACATCCTTGCTTCGAATAATAGTTTTGCCGTCATACCCGGATATCAAAATGACTTTGCCCCTTATGCGGCATTCAATTCTATCGCACCGAATCTTGGCTTGGATCCCGGTTATACAAACAGCGGTTTGTCGATTGGCGATAGAGTTTATCTGGATGCGAGTTCGGGACTGGCAGCGGGCGTTTATACTCTTTTGCCGGCGCGGTATGCGCTTCTGCCGGGAGCATTTCTTGTCACGCCACAAAGTGGATCTACTATGGGAACGATTGCCATGCCAGATGGGTCCACCATTGTTTCTGGCTACCGGTTTAATGATCTGAACTCCGCTCAACGCGCCCCGGCTATACGGACAAAATTTGAAGTGGATTCCGCCGCTGTCGTACTCTCAAAGGCACAATACACAACGGTCTCGGCAAATTCATTCCTAAGCCAGAGTGCACTGACTCTGAATCAAACAGTTCCTCGTCTTCCGATCGATTCCGGCCACCTGATACTGGAAGCCACACAGGCAATGGTGCTCAAGGGTAATGTGCTGGCGCAGGCTCCTGCGGGCGGACGAGGGTCCTTCGTTGATATCAATAGCCCTGTGGATATTTTAATAGCCGGTCCCGGCGTATCCGGTGGCCCCGGTGTTCTGACACTGGATGCGGGTCTGCTTAGCAGCTTTAATGCGGAAAGTCTTCTTGTAGGCGGTATCCGGCAAATCGGCAGCACGGGCACCGTAGTCACCGTCAGTACAAATAATTTGACCGTTGATAATGCGGGAACTCCTCTCACTGGGGCAGAAATTATTCTTGTCGCAAAAAAGAACCTGACGGTTGCTTCGGATGCGGAGATCATTCAGCAGGGAGATCTCTCACAAAACGCCGAAACATTGCAGGTCACCGGAGATGGCGCTCTTTTACGGGTAAGCAGTGACGAGAATGCTAAGATCATTCGTTCCGGCGTCACGACTTCCACCATTGCGACAATGGTCATCGGTGCCGGAGCCGAGATTTCCGGAGGAAGTGTGATTTTGGATTCCAGCTACGCTACTTCCCTAAGCCCTACAGCCATTCTGAAGGCAAAATCGATTTCCTTAAACAGCGGGCAGATCAGTATGCAGCTTAATAATCCGGGGACGGTTCCTGTTATTCCCGGTCTGATGCTTTCCGGTTCGGTTCTGCAAGCTCTGCAAAGCGTTCAGTCGCTTTCCCTGCTCAGTTATTCCTCCATCGATATTTATGGCAGTGGAGTATTTAGTACAGAGGGCAGTCTCGCTTTGCACGCCGGTGAAATCCGCGGCTTTATCAATGGCGGTAGCAATGTTTCGATCAGTGCCACGGATATACTCCTGGATAATCTCTCAAACGGCGTGACCAAGGGCGCGGTGATTCCCGCAAATGGGACACTTACATTCTCTGCCAATACGATCCGTATCGGTAACAATCAACTGAATATCGATCAGTATTCCAATGTCAATCTCGCCGCACCGGCTGGGATTTTAGTGGAAGGCACCGGAGGTCTCGCCACACAGGGTAATCTTACTACTACCGCTTCTGTCATTACGGCCAGCAAGGGAGTCACCAGCACGATATCCGCCGGAGGTGCTTTGTTAATGCAAAGTGCGGCAGGAAATCCATCTGTGGCCGGAGGCTTGGGGGCAAGTCTTACGCTTCAGGGCTCCAGCGTTACTGCAAACAGCAGTGTTCTGCTATCGAGTGGCTTGCTGACGCTATATGCAACCGGTGGTAATGTGGCAGTTGGCGGAACGCTCGATGTCAGTGGCACACGGCAGGACTTCTTTGATGTGTCCCGTTATACTGATGGTGGTCAGGTCACGCTAATTTCGGATGCTGGAAATGTAATAGTCAACTCGGGCGGCAGCATCAATGTTTCGGCCCAGTCCGGAGGTGGAAATGCCGGTGTATTTTCTGTCACCGCTCCGACCGGCTCATTTACTGCGGCAAACGGATCGCTTATTGGACAGGGCGGCGCAAACGGTAATAGCGGCAGCCTGTCTCTCGATGTTGGCAGGCTGGCCGGTGGTCTGGTTAGCTCGCTTAGCGCGTCATTGAACGGGTTTGAATTTGTGCGCTCTATTCGGGACAGGCTGGATACTACAGTCACGCTGGATGGCACACGGAAAGTCCGGGCATTTAATTTGTCCGCGGATAATGGAACTATCGATGTTATCGGTACGGTGGATGCTTCGGGAGTGACAGGGGGAAATATAAGCCTCATCGCACATGGCAGTTTAATTCTGGAATCCGGATCTGTATTGACAGTTGCCGCACAGAATTTCAGCAATGCGGGCAAGGGTGGGGCGGTATCTCTTGAAGCCGGGGCGCAAACGAATGGTAATTTCACGACTACCACGTTGGGGAACGGACCGCAGCTTGATATCGGTATGGACTCCACAATCGATCTCTCTGTTGCTGCGGTGGACAGCATTGTCGATCCTGTGGACAGGGATGCGGCAATCGCCCTGGCGCAGGAGTTTGGAAATTTTACGGGCACTCTGCATTTGCGTGCTCCTCAGACAACGGGGAATACCGATCTGCAGATTAAGGCGATCAAAGGCACGATTCTCAATGCCTCAAGTATCACTGCCGAGGGGTACACGGTATTTGATCTGACGAATACAGGAGGCACCATTACCAATACCGGCACGACGCAATCTGCTGGAGGCGTTATTTTAAGCGGTGGCGTCAATGTGCAGGGAAGTATTCAGGCTAATGGTAATCTGCTCGGTGGTGCAGCGAATGATATTACAAATCGATTGTTGGCGAATAATGGAGATATCGCATCTGTTTTTGTCGTCCAACCGGGTGCTGAAATCAT
>JBDSIH010000045.1:0-6067 GCA_039918055.1 Chthoniobacterales bacterium | reverse complement strand
GCTTTTCCAGCAGTGTAAGGGGGATACGGATGTCGTATTTAACGCCGCGGCCCTGAGTGATTTCACCGTTTCCTCCGTCGAGGCGGATGGCGTTCCCACGAGCAAAGCCACGGGGAAGATTTCCAGCGCCACAAAATCCCTCATCGTGCGCCTCACCGCCGCGCAGAAGCTCCTTCCCCTCATGCGGACCTTCTTTCCTGTCGCAAAAATCGTAGGGTGGAAGTTTGAGGTGAATGGCGTCCGGCAAGCTGCCATTTCACGCGGGAACCAGCAGATTCTTTCCTGCCACTCCGCGGCCTGTGTGGTCAATGGCCCGGCTTATGGCGAGGGCTTTGGCTTTCTGGAGGCCGATCACGTGCATCACGTTGATTCCAAACAGGCTCTGGCGGCCTTTTGCGCGGATTGGGTAAAAAAGTAAGCATTTTAGGCTGAAGAACTTCCGATTCTTCGCCAATACCGCACGCAATATTGCATGCCGGGTAATGATATCAACGAATTTTGTTGGCCTTCCCATTGCATCCCTCATACTTTCCGAATTGCTCGCTATGCACGAAGAATTAGAAAAAGCTGTTTCATCCACCAACTTAACTCAAAAGACGGCCGAAGCTCTGGACCGTCTCCAACCAAAAACTTATTGCCTTCACAAAAGCTGGGGATTCGGGCGCGTCGCCGAATGGAATCTCCTGACCGGGCAGATTTTTGTCGATTTCAAAGGCAAAAAGGCACACGCCATGCAGCTGCAATACGCGGCTGATACATTGCACCCCGTGCCGAACGATCACCTTCTTGCACAGGCTGCGGAAAATCCCGAAGGGCTCAAGACCACTCTGAAGAATGATCCCGTCGGTGTCGTGCGCCAGATCCTTCAGGATGCAGGCGGCAAGGCTACAGCCGATCAGATCAATGACCTGATGGTGCCTGCTATCTTCGATGCAGCCGCTTTCAAAAAATGGTGGGAAGTCGCCAAGAAAAAACTGAAGGCCGATGGCCACTTCGCCATCCCTGCCAAAAAAACCGATCCCATCATCCTTCGTGAAGAAGCGATGGACCGCACGTCTGAAATTTTCGAAACCTTTGGCAAGTCCAAGCAGCTCAAGCAGCAGATCAATACGCTCGAACAGGTCCTGAAGCATCTCGACGCTTTCGAAAACGCGCAGGAAAAACTCCGCGAAGTAACCGGCGAAATGCAGGATTCCGCGCGCAAGAATCAGAAGCTCCACCCGCCGGAAGCTATTGAGATTCTTCTCGGTCTCTCCGAAATCGGCGCCCGTTACCCACAGGCTATCCCGACCGCAGGAATTTCCATCTCGGACATTCTTCGCACCGAAGAGCCCCGCCTCGCAGACGTTTTCTCCAAGCTCCCCGCTTCTAAACAGCGCCGGGTGCTTACGGAACTCGTAGCCGCTTTCCAGGATAGCTGGGATATCCGCGCGCACCGTCTCATGCGCCTGGGCAATGCCCGTCTGGTTTCTGAAATCGTCCGTCTTTTCGAAGAGCAGAACCGCATTGATGAAGTTTCATCCTCGCTCGAACGCATGATCAGCGAACGTTCCACGACCACAGAAATTCTTTTCTGGTTCTGTAAGGAACGCGGCGCGCAATTCAAGCCTCTCTTCCGTCCTGACGTATTCGGCGCGATCCTTCATGCACTGGAGCACGACCAGATCGAAGGCGTAAACCGCAGCTCACGTCTGCATGACCTCGTCATGGAGGACCGCGAACTGATTGCCGATCTGCTTGGCGCAGCCGAAGAGGAAGTAGTGCAGAACTCCATGCGCAAACTTCTCCTCACCCCGGTATTTGAAGAGCTGAACAAACGTTCGCTCATTGCACGCATCATTAAGCTGCACCCCTCGATGCAGTCGATGATCGGCAGCGAGGAAGGCGAGAAAAAGGAATCTCTCATGGTTTCCTGGCCGAGCCTCGAACGCAAAAAGAACGAATACGAAAACCTCGTCAATCAGCTCATCCCGCAGAATACGCGGGATATCGCGATTGCCCGTTCCTATGGCGATCTTCGTGAAAATCTTGAATTCAAATCCGCAAAGGAAATGCAGTCGATTCTGTTGCGCCGCAAGGGCGAGATCGAACTGATGCTCAGCCTCTCCCGCGGCACTAATTTCGAAAATCCTGATACTTCGCATGTTTCCATTGGAACGAGCGTAAGCATTCAGGATGTCAATGGCGGAGAGACAGAGACCTACCACATTCTCGGCGCGTGGGATAGCTCACCCGAGCATCACGTGGTTTCCTATCTCGCTTCGATCGGGCAGACGATGCTCGGCAAGGCGCTTGGCGATGTCGTCGAAATTCCGACGGATACCGGCAAACGCAATGTGCGCATCACGGCGATTGAAGCCTTCACGAATCTTGCCCTGCTTGGTGCGGTGGCAGAAGTTGCTGAATAACCCTCTTCGTTTTTTTCGAATATGTCTCTGACTACTATTGTTGCATTGCATGGGCGCGAAATTCTGGATTCGCGCGGTAATCCCACTGTCGAAGTGGAAGTGGAACTCGCCGGTGGCGCCGTAGGGCGTGCCGCAGTCCCAAGTGGCGCCAGCACCGGCGAACATGAAGCCTGGGAGCTTCGCGACGGCGTCAATTCCCGCTATGGCGGCAAGGGCGTGCTGAAAGCAATCACCGCAATTCACAAAACCATCGCACCGGAAGTAGTCGGCATGGATGCGCTCGACCAGGTTTCTGTCGACAAGCTCATGATTCTTCTCGATGGCACGGAGAACAAAAAGAAGCTCGGCGCAAATTCGATCCTTGGCGTCTCGCTTGCTACCGCACATGCGGCGGCATCGCAGCTTGGGGTGTCTCTTTTCCGTTATCTCGGTGGACCAAACGCGAAGGTGCTTCCGGTTCCCATGATGAATATTCTCAATGGCGGCGCGCACTCGGATGCGCCGATTGATTTTCAGGAATTCATGATCGTGCCAAAAGGCGCGCCGACATTCTCCGAAGCGCTGCGCTGCGGCACGGAAATTTTCCACGCGCTCAAGGGCGTGCTCAAGGCCCGCAATCTTTCCACCGCGGTTGGTGATGAAGGCGGCTTTGCCCCGAATCTCTCCGGCGCGGAAGACGCACTGGACTGCATCGCGAAGGCGGTAAAAAACGCAGGCTACAAATTTGGCAAAGACGTATTCGTCGCCCTCGATTGCGCATCCAGCGAATTCTACGATGCGAAAAAGCAGAGCTACGTTTTCAAGAAATCCGATGGATCAAAACGCTCCGCCGCACAGCTTGTTGATTATTACAAAGGGCTCGTCAGCAAATACCCCATCATCTCCATCGAAGACGGCTTCGCGGAAAATGACTGGAAGGGCTGGAAGCTGCTCACCGAAGCGCTGGGAAATGACATCCAGCTTGTAGGCGATGATCTTTTCGTCACGAATGTGAATTTCCTGCGCAAGGGTATCGAGGAAGGCGTCGCAAACTCCATTCTCGTGAAGGTCAACCAGATCGGCACGCTGACGGAAACGCTGGATGCCATCGAACTGGCCAAGGAAAACAAATACACCGCCGTCATCAGCCATCGCTCGGGTGAAACGGAAGATACGACCATCGCCGACATCGCCGTGGCTACAAATGCGGGACAAATCAAAACGGGTTCCCTTTCCCGAACCGACCGTGTGGCAAAATACAACCAGCTTCTCCGCATCGAGGAAGAGCTGGGTGATGATGCTGTCTATGGCGGCAAGATCTGAATGAGATGCCATCCGCTCCGCACAGGACGCAATTTAAGAAACGCCGAGAGACGGAATTCTGGCACAGAATCAACCGCCTCATCTTCTTTCTTATCCTGATTACCATAGGAGGATTGATTTTTCTCTCCTTCTATCCGGAATGGAAGCGCCTCAAGGAACTTCGCCAGAACACCAATTACCTCAAGCAGGAGCTCACGAAAAAAGAGCAACTCCTGCGCACGAAATCCACCGAGGTCGATCTACTGCAGAATGATCCGAACTACCTCGAAATTATCGCCCGCGACCGGCTGGATATGATGAAGGACGGAGAGACGATTTATCGCCTCGATTCCAAGCCAAACAAGGCCACTTCCCCCATACCGGTTCCCGCAGCATCCGCACACCGCTAAAATTTTATGATCGATGAATTGCTTATCGTAGACACCTCCGCCCTCACCATCCGTATTGGTGAACTGCGGAGGTATCTTTGACTTACCCACACTGACGCGGAATCTCAGCGAAATCGAAGCCCGCATGGGCGAGCCCGGCTTTTGGGATAACAAGGAACGCGCCCAAAAGGATATGGCGGAAGTCTCGGCGCTGCGTGCCAAGATTCACCCCTTTCAATCCATGGAATCGCGCGTGGCGGATATCGACGTCCTCAAGGAACTGACCGAGGAGGAAACCAATGCCGACGCCCGGCAACAATCGATTACAGAAATCATCACCGAATACAAATCGCTCTGTGCGGATTTGGATCGCTTCGAGTTACAGCAGCTTCTCTCCGGCGAAAATGATATTTCCAATGCGTTCATGACGATTCACGCTGGCGCGGGTGGCACGGAATCCTGCGACTGGGCGGATATGCTCCTGCGCATGTATCACCGCTGGATCGAGCGAAACGGATTTCAGGTGCAGACGGTGGATATTCAGGAAGGCGACGAAGCGGGTGTGAAGTCCGTGACGATCCAGGTGATCGGGCCGCATGCCTACGGCTACTTGCAGACGGAACGCGGCGTGCATCGCCTCGTGCGGATTTCTCCGTTTGATTCAAACAAGCGCCGCCATACCTCTTTTGCCAGCATCGACGTAGTGCCGGAAGTCGAAGACGTGCCGATCGAAATTAATGAAAAAGATTTGCGCATCGATACCTATCGAAGCGGTGGTAAGGGCGGACAAAACGTCAATAAAGTGGAAACCGCCGTGCGCGTTACCCACATCCCTTCCGGAATCGTGGCCGCCTGCCAGGCGGAACGCAGCCAAAGCGGCAATAAAGCCACCGCCATGAAGATGGTGAAGGCAAAGCTCTATCAGGTGCAGGCCGACCAGCGCCGGACTGAGCAGGACCGCATTTACGGCGAAAAAGGGGACATCGGCTGGGGCAATCAGATCCGTTCCTACGTCTTCCAGCCCTACCAGATGGTAAAAGACCTCCGAACCGGGGTGCAGACCTCGGATATCCAGGGCGTCATGGATGGCGAGATCGATGCCTTCATCGAGGGCAAGCTCCGGGGCCTGACCGCCAAAAAGGGAGCCTCGGATGAAGAGGAATAGCCAAAAAGCGTCAATCTTCCCTTGCGGGACGAAAATTCCTAATCTATAAATTTCGCTTCTTCTAAAGCCAAGGTAGCTCAGCGGTAGAGCAGCCCCGAACTTATTCGGGGTTGGTCGATCTTAACTGTTGTTTCCCTCCACTTTATTCATTAAGAAATTTTTAACGCCAGGGTAGCTCAGCGGTAGAGCAGGGGACTCATAAGCCCTTGGTCGGGAGTTCGATTCTCCCCTCTGGCATTTCTTTATTATGGCATGGGCATATATTCTCTGAGAGGAAGTAATGGTCGCCATTATTACGGAAGCACCACGGATCTCGAACGTCGTTTAAAAGAACATCAGCGTGGTCATACCTATTCCACAAAACGACTTGGTGAAAATTTGGAAATCGTCGCCTCACGCGAATTTTCCACTCTTCCTGAAGCCCGGACCTTTGAACGTAAACTCAAAGCCTTTAAAAACCCTTCCCTCGCTATTAATAAAATGAAAAATACGTAAAGCAGCCCCGAATAAATTCGGGGTTGGTCGGGAGTTCGATTCTCCCCTCTGGCATTTCTTTAACGTATCATCTAACTCTCTGGGATGAAATCGCCTTCCCGTAAACCTGATCTTGCAGGTTTGTGCAAAGAAGCTTCCCGCCTGGGAAAACCGGCGTGGCGTCCCATGCTACACTATGTGGCGGAATTGCATGCGCGCTGCATTCTTTCACCGATCCCGCCTTTTAAATATCCCTGGGAAGAAATCGGACCGGGCTATTGCGGATCCCCTTCCTTTGGGCACTGGGATCTCATTCATCAGGTTTTGGATCAATTGCCCACGGAGCTGGA
>JBDSIH010000044.1:0-4519 GCA_039918055.1 Chthoniobacterales bacterium | reverse complement strand
GATAACAAAAGCGCTGGCTGTGAGTATCTGCATGGCCGCAAAACCTGGACGTATCCGAACCAGGGAACCCTGACCGGTAAACCAGCCCACGATAACAGTAAGCCCGAGTAAAATAATCAAAATGCCGCATATCAATATGGCAATTCTCGAACCGTTTAATCTTTGTTTGCGCCCCCGCTTCATCCCTGTGTGAAAAATAGCGATTAGTCTTAAAAGAGCGAGGCCTATATCCCCCTTTGCATCTAAAATACAAAAAATCATTTTTATGTTTCTGATCCGGCGGGTTTGTGATGCGCTCCTGCGATGGCGGATTTCAAAAAAGGGCAGCGCTGGGTCAGCGAATCGGAACCGGAACTGGGAGTGGGTGTCATTGTCGATACAGCACCCGGTCGCGTTTTCGTGCTTTTCCGCGCCAGCAATACCACAAGACAGTACGCCACAGGCTCGGCGCCGATCAAGCGTGTGGAATTCAAAGCAGGTGATACGATCAAAATCCACGATGGCGAAAATCTTGTCGTCGATTCCGTGGAAATACAGGCCGACGGTGTTCTCATTTACCGCAGCGGAAAACGCGAAATCCCGGAGACGGAGCTTTCGGATACGCTGAGCTTCTCCAAACCTGAAGACCGCCTCTATGCAGGCCAGGTGGATGACAGCGCGACTTTCGACCTTCGCTATGAATCCCTGCGGCGGCGCAACCAGATCCGGCGTTCGCCCGTGCGCGGCCTCGTCGGCGCGCGCATCGATCTCATTCCGCACCAGCTCTACATCGCGCACGAAGTCGCTTCGCGCGTGCTTCCCCGCGTACTGCTCGCAGATGAAGTGGGCCTCGGCAAAACCATCGAGGCGTGCCTAGTCCTTCATCGCCTCCATCGCAGTGGCCGTGCCGCACGTATTCTTATTCTCGTGCCCGAGCCGCTTGTGCATCAGTGGTTCGTCGAAATGCTGCGCCGTTTTAATATGCTCGTGAGCATTTTCGATGAGGAACGCTGCCGCTCCATCGAGGCCGGTGATTTGGATGCAAATCCTTTTCTCGATGATCAGGTCATCCTCTGCCCTCTGCCCCTCCTCGCAAATGACGAAAAGCGCGCGAAGCAGGTCGCGGATGCGGGCTGGGATCTTCTCGTGGTCGATGAAGCGCACCACCTCGTCTGGACGCCAAAGCAAGCCAGTGCGGAATATAAAGTTGTCGAAACCCTGGCTGTCAAAACACCGGGAGTGATCCTGCTCACCGCCACGCCGGAACAGCTCGGCACCGAGGGCCACTTTGCTCGCCTTCGTCTACTCGATCCCGACCGCTACAGCGATTTCAAACGCTTTGAAAAGGAACGGACCGACTATCAACAGACGGCGAAAATTACTGCAAAGCTGCTGGATGAAAAACCCTTCACCGCCGCGGACCTCAAAACGCTTCGTAGTATCTGCAAGGCAAACCCCGAACGTCTTGAACTGCATCTCGCCGCCCTGAAAAAAGGCGATGCCGCAGCCCGCAGTGCGCTCATTCAGGAATTGCTCGATCAGCACGGCACGGGCCGCGTGATGTTCCGCAATACCCGCGCGGCCATGAAGGGATTTCCAAAACGCCGCGTGTACCTGGAAGAACTTCCGCCGGATGAAGACCTCCTGGAGGAGTGGGATGCCGACCAGATGGAAAAACGTTCCTACGCGCTGGCCGACGATGCCCGCGTGGAATGGCTCGTCAGTTTTCTTCAGAAAAAGCGCAAAGCAAAAGTGTTGCTCATCTGTACGACGATGGAAAAAGTTCTCGCACTGGAGAAAGTCCTGCGTGATCGCGTGAATCTCAAGATCGGCCTCTTCCATGAAGACCTCACCCTGCTCCAGCGCGATCGCAATGCGGCGTGGTTTTCCGAGGAAGATGGCGCACAGATGCTCATCTGCTCGGAGATCGGAAGCGAAGGGCGCAATTTTCAGTTCGCACACCACCTCGTGCTATTTGATCTTCCCGCGAATCCCGAATTGCTCGAGCAGCGCATTGGCCGTCTCGACCGCATCGGGCAGACGGAAACAATTTCCATTCACGTGCCCTTTCCAAAGAGCAGCCATCTCGAAGTGCTGGCGCGCTGGTATCACGAGGGTCTGAATGCTTTTGAAAAATCACTCGAGGGCGGGCGCGAAATCATGGGGCAATTCGGCAAGCGACTGGATGCGCTCATCACTGGCGAACCCACGGAAGCGGAACTTGCAAAACTCATCGCGGAAACCAAAACCTTCCACGCCAAAATCGTGAAGGATCTGGAGGAAGGGCAGGATCGTCTGCTTCAGATGAATTCCTGCCGCGCGGATGTTGCCGCGGAAATTGTCACACAGATCTCCTCGTTTGATCGCGATACCGGGCTGGATGATTATCTGCTGCGCGTGTTCGATCATTTCGGCGTGCATGTCGAAGAACTCTCGCAACGCACATACCTCGCCATTCCCGCCGCGTTGACGACGGATGCCTTTCCCGAATTACCGGAAGAAGGCCTCACCCTCACGTGCGACCGCACAAAGGCGCTGAGCCGCGAAGAGATTGGATTTCTCACCTGGGATCATCCGATTTTGACGAGCGCAATGGATTTACTGCTCGGCTCCGAGCAGGGCACTACCGCCTTCACACAATGGGCGGATGGCGGAGAAGACGGCATCTTTCTCGAAACCATTCATGTCCTCGAGCCGGTCGCTCCACCCGCGCTGCATGCAGACCGCTTCCTGCCGCCCACACCGATTCGCACGGTGGTAAATATCAAGGGTGAGGAAGTCTCCGAAGAAGTGAATCCAAATGCCGCCGATCTCAAGCCGGGCTCTGTATTCCTGCTGCTTGATAATGGCCGTATCAAACACAAACTGCTGCCCTCGATGCTCGAAAAAAACCGCACTCATGCTACCGAGCGTGCAGCGGCGATATCTCAAAGCGCTGCGGAGCAAATGGTAGCGACTCTTCGCCATGAGGTGACACGGCTTCAGGATTTGAAAAAGATCAACGACCATGTCCGGGACGATGAAATCGCGCTTCTCTCCGCGCAAATGGACGACCTTGCCCTCCGTATAAAGGAGGCCCCACTCCGGCTGGATTCCGTGCGCCTGATCTGGCGGACTCAGGGCGTCTGATTGCTTAAAAAAAGCGTGTGCCATGTCATTCATGGCCTATGATTACGGGCGTGAAACTGCAACAGGATCAGATTTGGCAAGACGGAGAAAATGCGTACCGGATCGTTCGGCTCGAGCGGCTGGAAGTGGAATACCGCCTGCTCAAGGATCTTTCCCACAAATACGGCAAAAACCAAACCGTCACGAAAAAGGAATTCTGCCGCCTGATTAAAACCGCGACGCTGACAAATCCGCTATCCTAATTCCTGCATGAAAAGCGAAGGAAAAAATCCCACCAAGGAACTCTATAACCAGCTTCGCAAGCTTTCCTGCGAAAAGCTGTGGAATGACGAAGTGCCACGGTTTGACCGCGCACCTGCCAGGGAACGCTTCGAGCGCGTGGCACTCATCCGCGCAGTAGGCGTTGTCTTTTCCGCGACCGGCACGCAAAAGCAGAAGGACGAGGTAAGGCAATGGCTTCTCAAATTACTGAAAGATCCCGAAGAAAAAATCCGGCGCTATGCCATGACTGCGCTTCCCAAGCTCGGCTCGGGCGCGAAGGAAGAAAATGAACTTCTTTCCCTGCTGCAAAAAACGACCATTGACCGCGAGAAGAAATTTCTTGGTGAAGCGCTGGATAAAGTCGGCGGTGCTGCCACGCTGAAAGCGGTGGAAGGCGCAGGATTCACGGCGCAAACGGAACAGAAAGTAAAAGCCAGCGTCGCGCGCTCGGAAAGTCCGAGCATTATCCGCATGGACAGCGCCCTTGCCGAATTCGATGGTCTGCAGATTCATCTTCGCGGTCGCAGGGGGCTGGAGCAGATCGTCCACGAGGAAGTGGAAGCCTATATAAAGACGCATGGAAAATTCCGCGTCGAAGGGGTGCATCCCGGACTTGTCATTCTAATTCCGGTGGAAGGCTTTACCCTCGCGGATATTTATTCCCTGCGCTGTTTCAGCACGGTGGGGCTGGTTGTCGGCACGGTAAGAGCGGATACGGAGGAGGAATCCATCGAAGCTTTTGCAAAAGTCATTACCTCGCCTTTATCGCAATGCGTTTTAAAGACATTCACTCAAGGGCCCGTCCGCTATCGCCTGGATTTCGTGGATAAAGGACATCAACGTGGCGCAATCCGTCATGTGGCAAACCGCGCGTATGCGTTGTGTCCGGAAATTCTCAATGATGCACGCACCGCGCCATGGGCAATCGATATTCATCCGATGGAAAGTGGAAGCACTGTAGAATTACGCCCGCGGCTGTCTCCGGATCCGCGATTATATTTTCGTCAGAAAGATGTTCCTGCAGCCTCGCATCCACCCCTCGCCGCGTGCATGGCATGGCTTGCCGGAAATGCCGAAGTAGTCTGGGATCCTTTTTGCGGTTCGGGACTGGAGCTGATCGAGTGCGGACTGCGGGGCGAAGTGCGCAGCC
>JBDSIH010000043.1:0-2385 GCA_039918055.1 Chthoniobacterales bacterium | reverse complement strand
AATCTTATTTGCTCTTCATGGGATGAGAACGAAGTTCGAGTCGAGCGAAGCGAGACAGACTGAACATAGTTCAGCCCAAAGGGCGAGGCGCAGCCGAGTCAATCCCACCCCCTCCGCCAATTCCGCCGAGCGGAATCTAAAAAATTCCTCGTGGGATGAAGAAAAAAGTTCGATTGCAAGGCGCAAAACGCCAAATCTTAAAAAAGCGAAGCCATCCCGCAGATCACGGACAAAGTCCGTGATAATCCCGACCGCATCGTTACCGGCTACGTCCTCTTCCGTCTGTGTAGAACACGGTCTCCACAATCCCATTCCGCGCGCCAAAATAATACTCATGCAGATTTACACATGGGCAAACATGATTCGGAATCACCTGTACTTTTTCCCCAACGACAGGTGCCTTCGCACCCTCCTTCAGGAACACATGCCCATGCTCCTCGCTCATCATGTCAAAGTCCCACTCCGGTGAACGGTCTTTTATCCATCCGCTGCCGAGCTGATTTCCCGATAGCCAGCCGTCGCCGGAAAATGTTTTCGATCCGGCATCAAGCATTGCGCGGCCCGCCACGCTGGTGCTGATCACGGTAGTCAAGACGGTGAGCGCGCAATCCTCTTCGCGGCAAAGTCCAAGCCCCCAGTAATTTCGATCCTGAAAAAGATACGTGCCCGGACGTGTTTCCGTTTGCCCAAAAATGCGGTGACTCGTCATTGCCGCAGGCGTCGATCCCCCGGATACCCGGTCGCGACGCAGACCCTTTTTATCAAAAAGTTCGAGTGTTTCCTGAATTTTTGCGGAAACGGCTTTTAATTCTGCATCCTGCTTTTCCGGAGGATTCCAGATATGGCCCGGATAAAAAAACAATCCACGAAGCTGAAGCCCCGGCAATTCCCCAGCCTGTGCGGCAAGCTGTGCCGCTGCTTCCGGTGTGGATACGCCCGTGCGGTTTAAGCCCACATCGAGATCAATTAAGAGGTCAATGGTCGTTCCCGCTTTTTTTGCCGCGGCGGACAATCCCTCGGCGGTCTGGATGCTATCCACCGCTACCGAAAGCTCCAGATCGCCGGCCAGTGTGGCAAGGCGCGTCCATTTCTCAACACCATAGATTGGGTAACCCACAAGAATGCGCTCCGCACCGCTCTGGGCCATGATTTCCGCTTCTTCGCTCTTGGCCACCGTGAGACCCGCCGCTCCACATTCAATCTGCAATTCCGCAATCTCGATGCACTTGTGCGTCTTCGTATGCGGCCAGAGCGCGATGTCATGCTCGCGGCAGTAATCCGTCATCAGCTGCAGGTTATTTTCCAGCCGCTCCAGATCTACGACCAGGGCCGGGGTTTCCAATTCTTCGATTTTGCGGCCTACATACTGTTCGGGAGTTAGTTTCATGACGTGAGGAAGGAATTTTTAAGCGGAAATCAGGAACTTACAATGTCGATTTTTTTATAAAATTTCAGTGGTGCTATTCCGTGTTTGGGATCAGTAATGAAACCCGACGTTACCACCTTATGAAACGCCTGCCGTTCCTTCTTTGTCTCCTGATCGCCACAAGCCCCTGGAGCATGTTGAGAGCGGGAGCCGCGGAACATGTCGTGCTCATCGTCTGGGACGGTCTGCGGCCCGATATGGTCACGGCGGAAAATACGCCCACTCTCCATGCGCTGGCCAAAAGCGGCACCTTCTTCAGTCGCCACCATGCGGTTTACCCAAGTTCCACGGAAGTCAATGGAGCCGCACTGGCCACGGGCATGTATCCGGAACACAGCGGCATCATCGGCAATCGGGAATACCGTCCTCTCATTGTGCCGGACGAGGCGACTGCGCTGGAAAGACTGCCCAATATTCGCAAGGGCGATGAAGTCATGCACGGCCATTATATCGCAACCCCGACGATCTATGAAATTCTTCAGGTGCAGGGATTCTCCACCATCGTAACCGGAAGCAAGGCGATTGCGTTATTCGCAGATCGCTCGGAAAAACGTGTTACTAAAGCCGCTCAAAAATCCGTCACGGTATTTGAAGGTCAGTCCCTGTCTAAAGATATACTCACGCGACTGGAAACGATTTTCGGCATATTTCCAAAAATACCGACGTATCCCGATGTTGAACAGAATACCTGGACGACGCGCGTGCTTATCGAAGAGTTATGGAAAGCGGAAGTTCCGAAACTCTCGCTTCTGTGGTTAAGCGATCCGGATTACTCCCAGCACCATACCCAGCCCGGCAGCCAGGAGGCTCTCGCGGCGCTGAAAGCCAATGATCAGCTTCTTGCAAAACTACTAACACAGCTCGATGCCAAAGGCATACGGGATAAAACGGATATCCTTCTCGTCTCCGACCATGGATTTTCAACAACAGAGCAATTGGTGGATTTCGCCGCCTTACTT
>JBDSIH010000042.1:0-4094 GCA_039918055.1 Chthoniobacterales bacterium | reverse complement strand
GCTTCCCGACGATCTTTCGCCCGCCATTTTTGCCACACGCATTCAGTCCACCGTTCAGGGGGAATTTATTTACCACGTCAGCGGCGAGGGGCAGCCGGTCATTTTCCTGCACGGCATATATGTCGGCGCGTCATCGTTTGAGTGGTCGCGCATTTATCCGGATTTTGCCGCAACCCACCAGGTGATCGTTCCCGATCTCGTCGGCTTTGGGGAGTCGGAACGCCCGGCGCGTTTCTGGACGGCGCTGGATTATATTCAGGGGCTCGAGGAGTTTATCCACATCACCTGTAACGGGAAAAAACCAATCATTGTTGCCAGCGGACACACCGCCACGCTCGCGCTTTACATCGCCTCGCAGCAGCCGGACCTCATTGATCGGCTGATTCTCTATTCACCATCCTGCTTTCTCGATGACCCGGTTCGCGATGTCATGGGCGGCACCAGCCTTGCGGGGCGTCTCCCCGGCATGCGGCACTTCGTTTATCAGAACTACCTTTCCACGCTTCCGTTCATCCACCGCTGGCTTGCCAATGTTGGTTTTTCCGACGCGGCGGCGATCCCGAGCGAAGTGGAGGAGACACTACTCACCTGCGCGCGCCAGTATCGCGCGGAATATGCCATCCTCAGTTTTCTTGCGGGACGGCTGAATTGCGACCTGAAAGACCGACTCCCCCAGATCCAGCAACCAGTGACAATTTTCTGGCCCGGCGGCGATGATCGCTCCATGGCCGAGGCGCTGAAACGCTCCCGCCAACTGCCCCGCTCGGGCTTCATCTGCACAGAGCGCGGAGGCTTCCTCGCCGCGCTGGAAACGCCCGACGTTCTGCGCAATCTGCTGAAGAGTGAACTCTCCGGCGAACTGTCCGCGCAATAGGGCGTATTTTCGCTGCGTTTTGAAGTTGCACTTTTAGGGCGGAGACTCATAAACAAGCGTGTGAACGTTTCCGATTTAAGAGAAATTCTGCAGTACGTTCCGCGCTTCCGCGAAAGGGTCTTTGTGATCGCGATCGACGGTGAAGTCGCGGCATCGGAAAACTTTGCAAATATTCTTCTCGATCTCGCAGTGCTGCGGTCGTTGAGCATTCGCGTCGTGCTTGTCTACGGAGCCGGTGCGCAGATCCGCACGCTTGCTTCTGAGCGGGGTGTTGCCCTCTCGAATGACGATGGCTGCGGCGTCACCGACGCGCGCACGCTGGAAGTCAGCATCGATGCCGCCATGCGGTTGACGAATGAAATCATGGAGGGGCTTTCCGCCGTGGATCTTCGCGCGTCCTATTCGAATGCGATCATCGCGCATCCGTCCGGAATTTTGAGCGGAGTGAATTACGAATTTACCGGCCGGGTGGAACGGGTGGACAGCAAGGCACTCACGCTCAGTCTGAACGAAGGAATTATCCCCGTGATCCCGCCGCTCGGGTTCGACGGAGAAGGCCGCACGTACCGGGTAAATTCCGACACGATTGCGGTTGAAGTTGCTGAGGCATTGCAGGCCGCTAAAATTATTTTTCTCGCGCCATCGCGGTTGTTTAATCCCGCAGTGAAACTGCCGCGGCAGCTTTCTGTTCGGGAAACGGATGACCTGCTCAAGAAGCTCAAGCCCGATTCCATGCCCGGGCTTTACTCCAAGCTCGTCAGCTCTGCCCGCGCATGCCGGCAGGGAGTATCACGCGTCCATCTGCTCGACGGGCAGATCAACGAAGCGCTGCTTACCGAAATTTTCAGTAACGAGGGAATCGGCACCATGGTGCACTCCAACGAATATCAGCAGATCCGGAAGGTCCTTAAAAAAGACGTGCGGGGGGTCATCTCGCTGATCCGCCAGTCCATCGATAACGAGGAGCTGATCCGGCGGACGCGCACGGATATTTTAAACCGGATCGAGGACTACTGGTTGCTCGAACTGGATCGTAATCCCATTGCCTGCGTCGCCCTGCACGTTTATCCCGAGGAAACGGTGGGCGAACTTGCGTGCTTGTATGTCAGCAAGAGCCATGAGAATCAGGGCTACGGCAGTAAGCTCATGGCCTTTGCGGAGAATCTCGCGCGGGAGAAAAACCTGAAGAGCCTCTTCGCGCTTTCCACGCAGGCATTTAATTACCTGCAGCAAAAGGGTGGTTTCAACGAAGCCGGAGTGGAAGCGTTGCCCGCGAGCCGTAAAGAAAAATACGAGGTCAGCGGACGGAACTCCAAGGTGCTGGTCAAGCAGCTCTCCTGATAGAGTATGGTTTCTTCAGCCGGACTTTATCTCGATGGCGCAATTGTTCTAATCTACTTCGTCGGCATTATTTCCATCGGCCTTTACATGGGCCGCGGAGATAAAAGTATCGAAGGTTTCGCAATCGGAAATCGCAGCATCCCGTGGTGGGCGGTTCTCGCCTCCATTCTTGCGGCGGAAATCAGCGCGGCAACTTTCCTCGGCGCGCCGGGGGAGGGATATGCAAACCGCAATTTCACCTACGCACAGCTTGCGATCGGGACGATCCTCGCGCGCTTCATCATCGCCTTCGTTTTCATCAAGCCGTATTACGATTTTCGCGTTGTCTCCATTTACGAATACCTCGCGCTGCGATTTGGCACGCGGACGAAGAATGCCGCTTCGGCGATCTTCCTGATCACGCGCGCACTGGCGAGCGGCACGCGACTGTATGTCGCCGCCATCGTTTTTGTATTGGGCTATGAAATGCTTACCGGCACCACGCTGGGATTGTGGCAGCAGGTCTGGGTCTACGTGATCGCCCTGACATTCATCACGGCGGTGACTGCTGTTTACACCGCGCTTGGCGGTATCAAGGCCGTTATCTGGACGGATGTCATTCAGGCGACGATCATGTTTGGCTCTCTGGGTATTGCGATCTGGGTTTTGTTCCGCTTCCTTCCCGGCGGATGGCACGAGGTGGTTGACGCCGCCCGCCGTGTGGTGATTGACCCCAACCTTGTCTCCGCAAAAGGACTGCCGGCTGCCCAGGAAGAAGCGCAACAACTGGCGCAGCATTCCTTTGATTTTTGGAATACGGGCATCATCGCCGGAAAAAGCTTCTGGGGAAACGTGAAGGGAATCCTCGATAGCGAATACACGATCTGGGCGGCCCTGATTGGTTCTACTTTTACGACAATGGCCACGCACGGCACCGATCAGGATATGGTGCAGCGCATGCTTACGGCCAAGGATCACGTGAAGAGCCGTCTGTCTTTGATACTCTCCGGCCTAGCCGATCTCCCACTCGTGCTGATCTTTCTCTTCATCGGCATCCTGCTCTGGGCGCTTTACCAGCAGCCGGGGAAGACAGCACCTTTTGCCTACTTCATTGTGCACCAAATGCCGCCCGGAGTGCGGGGTATTCTGATTGCCGGTATTTTTGCGACGGCGATGGGTTCGCTCAGCACGGCACTGAATGCGCTCGCGACCAGTTTTACGGAAGACTGGTATCGTCCCTATATCCATAAAGATGCTTCTCCCTCGCAGGTTCTGAGCGCGGCGCGTAAAAGCACGGTCGTTTTCTCGATTGTGCTGATCATTATCGGTTCCCTGACGGCCTATGCGGCGGTGATCCTGCACTCGCGCATCATCCCCATCGTGCTGGGTATTTTTGGTTACACCTACGGCTCATTGCTCGGGGTCTTTCTTGTGGGCCTACTAACGAAACGCCGCGGCAGCGAACGCGGGAATCTTATCGCAATGCTGTGCGGTTTTATAGTCGTCGCAATCCTGAGTGGACTGCACAATGATGTATGGGCGCTTCTCCATCCTCCGCTGAGCGGGGGAATCGCCCCGGTGCTCTGGGCACCAGCCTGGCTTCCGCATATTGAATTTCCATGGCGTGTTGCTTTCGGAACGGTGACAACGTTTGCAGTGGCAATGCTTTTCCGCACGCCGCAGGCGCAACTCGACATCGCGACGGCCCACATGAAGCGCATGGATGCAATGCCGTAGGGCCGCAGAGATTGTAATAATCAGGCTTCGATTCGCGTGTGTGTTGCGGTCAAGAAAATTACCGAAATTTCGCGAAATTTAATTTGTGCTTTCGGGTGCTTTTTCCTTGAGGGAATTGCGCCCAGTTTTTAATCTCGCCGCCATAGGCGACACTGAGGAAAAG
>JBDSIH010000041.1:0-2688 GCA_039918055.1 Chthoniobacterales bacterium | reverse complement strand
CAATAAACCGGCTGGTTTATCGACGACGATCCAGTCAGAGGTTTCCTCAATAATCTGGAAATTTACTTCAGGATCAGGCACGGGAATTCATTTTCCTCAATAATGGCATCCTTCCCAGCTCAAAACGCATCCCCCATCTGCTTAAAAGTGCTTTTCAGCAGGGCGTTCCACGAGTAAACATAATCCGCAGAATAACGAGACCGTCCAATCCTATGTCATCTCCAATTACCGATACACAATGCCTTCAGAAACTTAAGGGTTTCGCGAATTTTCAACCTGCAGAAATGGACCTTATCGCCACGGTGTCCGATATCGAGGATTTCAAAAAGGGAGACCTCATTGTGAAAGAGGGCGAAAGCGGCGATTCCATGTATGTTATTCTCAGCGGGGAGGTTCAAATTTTCAGCGATTCAGAGGGCAAGCACGTCCAGCTCGCCAAGTTATCCACAGGTTCATTTTTCGGGGAATTGGCGTTGGTGGATACCTCGCCTCGCTCTGCCTCCGTCATTGCCGAAGAGGACGGTCAGCTTCTTAGAATCGCACAAACGACCATTGGAGTATTGGCAGGAGCTTCACCCCGTGCGGCGATTAAGCTTTTGGTAGCCATCGGGCATTCCCTGGCGAGCCGCCTTCGGGTGGGGAACAAGAAGTATTCTAATCTGATTCTTCTTGGCCACGAAGCACAGGAATAGCACAATCAGCGTTTTTATCCAAGATGGCATCTGAGACACAAAATACACTGGCGCAATCCGCCAGCCTTACAGGAAGCACCTTACACACGGGAGAAAACGTCACGCTGACGCTGCATCCCGCGCCTCCCGGGCATGGCTTCAAATTTCGACGCAAAGATCTGCCGGATGAGCCGATCATCGAGGCAAAGGTTGAAAACGTAAAAACCGTCGAACGCGCAACAACGCTTGTCGAAGGAAATGTCAAAATCCATACCGTCGAGCACGTGCTTTCTGCGCTTGTAGGAATGGGCGTCGATAATGCCCTGATCGAGATGGATTCCAATGAGCCGCCGATCGGTGACGGGAGTGCCTTGCTTTACGTGGAACTCATCAAGAAAGCCGGAATCCAGAAGCAGACCGAGCCACGGCTGAAGTATGATATTACGGATCTGATTTTCCAGGAAAGCAAAGAGGGCAGCATGATCACGCTCGCGCCTTACGACGGTTTCCGTATTTCCTGCACGCAGGCAGGACCAAAGGGCCGCTTCTCCCAATTTCTTGATCTGAAAATCACGCCAGAAATTTACGAAAAGGAAATCGCTCCTGCCCGGACATTTGTTTTTTATGAGGATGTAAAACCTTTGATGGATAAGGGCCTCATTCGCGGCGGAAGTCTCGAAAACGCGATTGTCATTCGCGACAATTCCGTGATGAGCAAGGAGCCCATGCGTTTTGAGGATGAATTCGTCCGCCACAAGATTCTCGATATCATCGGCGATCTCGCGCTTTCCGGACGTCGCATCAATGGACACGTCATCGCCGTCCGCCCCGGTCACGGGCCGAATACCGAAATGGCACGACTGATCGTGAAGCGCCATTCCCAGACTGTTGCGCCAGTGCCGGTTGTCACCGATGTTCCTGCCAATGCTGCATCGCTGGATGTTATTCAGGTGATGAAAGTTTTGCCGCATCGCTATCCCTTCCTGATGGTGGATCGGATCATCGAATTAACGGATGACCTTAAAGCCATCGGCGTAAAATCCGTTTCCATCAATGAACCTTATTTTCAGGGCCACTTCCCCGGCCATCCTGTAATGCCTGGCGTGCTGCAACTTGAAGCCATGGCGCAGGTCGCCAGTATTGTCATGATGCTCAAGACCGATAACGCAGGCCGCATCGGTTACTTTATGAGTGCGGATGAAGTGAAATTCCGCAAACCCGTTTTTCCGGGTGATACCTTGTTCATTCATGTGGAAATGACGAG
Organism: Chthoniobacterales bacterium; assembly: GCA_039918055.1. Lineage (GTDB taxonomy): Bacteria > Verrucomicrobiota > Verrucomicrobiia > Chthoniobacterales > JBDTJR01 > JBDTJR01. The sequence continues at coordinate 753 of JBDSIH010000041.1, read as the reverse complement.
CGCCAAGAAGCGTCTTGGAAAGGCGAACGCAAAGTGCCTTGTGAATGGAGAAGTGGTATCCGAAGCCAAACTTCTATTTGGAATCGTTGATAAATGATTCATCCGACTGCTGTCATCGACGCCTCTGCGGAAGTTGGCTCCAATACCCGTATTGGTCCCTATTGCGTAATCGGGCCGAAAGTCGTCATAGGCGATGATTGTGAACTGACCAATCACGTGACTTTTGCCGGTCCTACAACGATCGGGAACAGTAATATATTTTATCCTTACTGCTCGATTGGCCAGCGCACGCAGGATCTAAAATATAAAGCCGAGCCTACCTATCTGGAAATCGGTTCCCATAATAGCTTTCGCGAGTTTTGCACGGTCAATCGCGGCACGGCTCCGGAGTCGAAAACGGTAATTGGAAATCACGGTAACTTTCTCGCGTATTCGCACATTGCGCACGACTGCATTGTTGGCGATCACGTTATCTTTTCAAACAACGGTACGCTTGCGGGGCATGTCATCGTTGAAGATCACGCCCTGATTGGCGGACTCGCGGGCGTTCATCAATTTTGCCGTATCGGAAAATATGCGATCCTCGGCGGATGCACAAAGGTCGTGCAGGACGTGGTTCCCTTCATGATTGCAGACGGCAATCCCGCAGAAGTGCGGGGCATCAATCAGGTCGGGCTGGAACGCAATGATTTTTCCACAGAGGCTGTTCGTAATCTCAAGGAAGCCTACCGCATTATTTACCGCTCAAATCTT
>JBDSIH010000040.1:0-2780 GCA_039918055.1 Chthoniobacterales bacterium | reverse complement strand
GTTTGGTGGAATTAGGAAATTTTTCGATAAATGCAAGATAGGCATCGCGGGCTTCCTGGGGTTTATCGACACTGCTGGTTTTCTGAATTTTATCAAATTCAGCAAGGCTGTAATCCGGTGTGGGAGTCGGTACGGCTTTGGCGGCAATGGCCTTCTCCTTTTGTACCTGCTTTTTTGGAAGAAGAAAGAAATCGTAATAAACAATTCCGGTGCCTCCAACAATAGCGGCCAACAGGACTAAAAGAATAATGATACGGATTGGACTCATATTATATGTATCGCTGAAGTTTACGCTGCCAATTCACCCATTATAAAGCAGTAAAAACGGGAGATGGTGAATTACCTGCCTGGTCAGATGAGACCACGGCGTTTCCACTCGCCCACATTTTCCCCCGCGGAGCGTTGGATCATATCTACGGTGAACTTTAGCAGACAAACCTCCCAGGCCTCATCGACCCCCTCGATTAATACGGACATAGGGTCATTTTTGGAATCCAGTTCACGCGTAAGCTTATCAATAACTGCCTGCTTAGGCTCGTGAACCAGATGCTCTGAAATGTCCTTTTTACGAAATTCAAAACCATACCGGAGAATCTTCATGTTCGGCCCCTGCTTTTCCATCCATTCGGCATAATTCCGGGCATCGTCACCAAAGCCTTCGAGAAGAAGCTTTTGGTAATTATGCGGAGATACCAGACGAGGACGTTCAGCTTCAATTCGGCCATCTCTGACGCAGACACGATCGGCAAAATCCAGAAGCTCCGTAACCAGCAAAAACCGAAAACTCGTGCTTCCAAAGGTTTCAATGCGCTTCTGCGGCTCGCGGATCACACGCGTGTTCTCAAGGGCATACTGAAAATTATCTTCACTCCACATATGAAATAGCGGCTCACACTAGCCCCTTATCCTTCTCCCGCAATGTTTTTCCCGTCAGATTTGACATCTGTCCGAAAATGCGCTTTCTCACTATGAGAACAATGAAACCTTTCTCCTATTCCCTGCTGGTCGCCATGGCTTGGTTTTCCTTGTTGGCTGCCAACCTGCATAGTTGATGGAATCTCCGTCTCCAGCTATACCTCCACGCCCCAAGGTCAATCTTAGAACGCCCGAGGTGATGGAGCGTGTTCAGGCTGAAGTTGAAGAACACTACCGCAGTGAACTCGTTGAACGCATTCGTGCGCAGAATGGCGTTTACCGTGTGGGAAATACCACCATACGCCTCGCTCGCGAGTTTGGTTTTTGCTATGGCGTAGAGCGCGCTATCGATCTTGCCTACGCCGCGCGAAAGGTCTTCCCCGATCGTCGCGTCTATCTGCTGGGTGAAATTATTCATAATCCGGACGTAAACGCGCAGCTGGCTGCCATGGGCATTACGAATCTTGTCAGTAAGTCCTCCCCCGCATTCGAGAATCTTGAACGGGATGATGTTGTGATTGTTCCCGCTTTCGGAGCAGAGGTAAAAACCGTGGCCACCTTGCGCGAGCATGGCTGCCAGATCGTTGATACCACCTGCGGCGATGTCATGAGCGTCTGGCGCAGAGTCCGCCAGAATGCAAAAGACGGCGTCACCTCCATCATTCACGGCAAGGCCGAACACGAGGAAACGCGCGCCACAGCATCGCATGCCCTTGGGGATAAAGGCCATGGTCATTATTTAATAGTCCTGAATCTGCAGGAGACAGGAATCGTGTGTGATTACATTCGCACTGGAGGAAATGCGGCTGCATTTCTGAAACGATTCGAAGGCGCTTACTCCCCCGGCTTTGACCCCGATGTACACCTGGAAAAGGTAGGTGTCGCCAACCAGACTACGATGCTAAGAGAGGAAACCAATTCCGTTCAGCAGCGTATTCGTGAAGCGATATCAGACCGGGATGGTGACGCGGAAAAATTCCGTTTCTTCGATACGATCTGTGGCGCTACGCAGGATCGCCAGGATGCGTTGTTTCATCTTCTTGAGGAGCCTCTCCATCTCATGATTGTCGTGGGTGGATACAATAGCTCAAACACCACGCACCTGGTAGAAATCAGCCAGCAAAAGCTGCCAACTTATTTCATTCAGAATGCCAGCCGGATGATTGATGCGAATACCATCCAGGCTTACGACATTCACAAAAAGCAGGAAATAACAGATCAGCGCCAATGGCTTGCGCAGGATGGTGAGTTAATTGTCGGCATTACAGCGGGAGCATCATGCCCGAATAATCTCATTGAGGAAACGATCCTCCGTGTGCTTGCCTTGAGAAACGAATCCGGTTCCGGAAATTTATCCTGACCCTCTGCATTAGCTTGAATTACCAGGCGGCAAATCGCTAGCCTCTCGTCCGTATGAATATTGTGATTCTTGCCGCCGGTTACGCCACCCGCCTGTATCCGCTTACGCTTAACAAAGCGAAGCCCCTGCTCGAAGTGGCAGGAAAACCCATGGTGGAATGGGTGCTGGATAATCTCTCGGAAATTCCAGATATCGAGAAAGTCTACATCGTCACGAATAACAAATTCGCCAAAGACTTTCAGGAATGGTCCGCCGATTACGTCAAACGTCATTCGAAACTTTCCTTCAAAACCGTCAATGACGGATCCATGAGCGATCAGGATAAGCTTGGCGCCATTGGCGATATTCATTTTGTTATCAATAACGAAAATCTGTTTTCAAGTGATCTGCTCGTCGTTGCCGGTGATAACCTTTTCAACCAGCCCGTCACAGAGTTTGCAGCGCATGCGAAAAATCATCCTGCCACCCTCGCCCTTTACGACGTCGGCGATCTTGAAGCGATTAA
>JBDSIH010000039.1:0-14904 GCA_039918055.1 Chthoniobacterales bacterium | reverse complement strand
GGCTGCCATGGAAGATGCGCCGCCCGATATCCTGATCACCGACCTCCGACTGGGCGGCGATGATGGAATGTCTCTGATCGAGACGGCCCTTAAACGGCCAAAACCTCCGATCAGCATTATGATGACTGCCTATGGCTCCGTGGATACGGCGGTTGAAGCGATGAAACGCGGTGCCTACGATTTTGTCACAAAGCCCGTTAATGTGGATCGCCTGGAAATGCTCATGCGCCGCGCCCTCCGCGAACGCGATGTGGAGAGTGAGAACCAGGAGCTGAAGCAGCAGGTCGAAAAGAAATTCGGATTTGAGGCCCTCATCGGCGAGTCGCCATCCATGGTGAAAATTTTTGACATTATTCGTCAGGTAGCGCCTTCGCGCGCGACCGTTCTGATTCAGGGAGAAAGCGGCACCGGGAAAGAGCTGGCTGCGCATGCCATCCATAACCTGAGCTCCCGTACAAAATCTCGTTTTGTGGCGATTCACTGCGCCGCCCTTCCCGGAACACTGCTGGAAAGTGAGCTTTTCGGATATGAAAAGGGGGCATTTACCGGAGCCTCAGAACGCCGCGCCGGCCGCTTCGAACAGGCGGAGGGGGGCACTCTCTTTCTGGACGAAATCGGGGAAATTGACTCTACCACACAGGTAAAAATACTACGCGTCCTCGGCGAGCGAGAGTTTGAACGTCTTGGCAGCGGCAAAACCATCAAAACGGATGTTCGCCTGGTGGCCGCAACAAACCGGAACCTCGAGGAGCTGGTAAAAGAGGGCAAGTTCCGGGAAGACCTGTTTTTCCGCCTGAATGTTGTGCAGCTTCAGCTGCCGGCCCTGCGCGACCGTAAAGAGGACATTCCCCTCCTGGTGCAGGCTTTCCTGAAGGAAGAGGCCAAGGATAATGGAAAGCCCTTCCGAGAACTCAGCCCGGAAGCGATGTCCTGTTTTTTAAATTACGACTGGCCGGGTAATGTTCGCGAATTAAAGACCGCCGTGGAGCATGGCGTAGTGATGGCGACCGGATCCAAAATCGGGGTTCGGGATCTGCCGGTTTTTGTCCGGGATCGCAATAATGAAGTCCTTTTAACTGGTCGGCCAGGGGCTCCTCTTTCCGCCGAAACCCATGCTTTGAATTTGCAACAGACGGAACTCGCTCTTATCATGCGCGCGTTGGAAGAAAACAATGGTAATCGAACGGAAGCCGCCAATCGCTTGGGCATTAGCCGAAGAACGCTTCATCGACGTTTAAAAGAACTCCACATCAAAAAGAATTAATCCATCCCCATGGCCAGCGAAAATACCATTCAGAATTTCATTCACAACCTCGAGCATGGCAATATGCAGAATGTCATCAAGGGGGCCATGATCGCCGTTTTGATTATTGTTTTGTTTCTGTTGTATCTGTTCGTTCACTTTCGCGGGTTTGCCAATGAACATGCGATGGACCAGGCACAGATCGCGCGCGCTTTAGCCAGCGGTCAGGGATTTTCGACAAAATACATCCGTCCTATTGCCATCTGGAAACTTACCGATTCCGGAAAAGGGGTGCCGACGGATAACTTCCCGGATTTTTTCAACGCCCCTCTTAATCCGCTGGTTAATTCGCTTGCCCTGTCGATTGTCAAAAACAAGTGGACAATGACCCCCAAGGATATCGTCTATATCGGCGACCGGATTATTGCGCTCTTCTCGATTATCTTCTTTCTGGCGGCGGTAGGCGTCGGATTTTTTATTGCGCGGTATTTGTTTGATACCGGCTTTGCGCTGCTGGCATGTGCGTGTGTGCTCGTGACGGATCTTCTGTGGATGTTTTCGCTCTCCGGTCTGCCGCAGATGATGATGCTTTTTCTGTTTATGGTGGCGTGCTGGTTCATCATTTGTGCGCAACGCGCGGCGACAGAAGATCGCCAGTCAGCTATTCTTCTTTTTGTGGGCCTCGCGGCTCTGTTCTTCGGGCTTCTGACTTTGGCACACGGCCTGGGATTCTGGTTTTTCCTCGGCTTCCTTGTTTTTGTCGGCATTAATTTCCGGCCGCTCGGAATCGCAGCGACGATTGCAGTCATTGTGTATGCCATTACGATTTCCCCATGGCTGGTGTATAATTACCAAACCTGCGGAAATTTGTTCGGCCTTGGCTATTACATCGGCATTTCCGGCGGCGGTAATGATGAGCTTATAATGCGTTCTCTCAATCCGCATATCCAGGGCTCCCTCTTCGGCCTGCGCTCGAAACTTCGCGAAGGAATTATCGGTCAGGTCACGGAGCTCTTCAGTTTCCTCGGATTAAATTTGGCAGCCGCGGCCTTTTTCCTCTCCCTGCTCCATCCTTTCAAGCGCGCAGAAACCGCGCAGTTCCGCTGGTGCGTTCTTTTAATGTGGTTTTTCGCCGTTATCGGAATGTCTATTTTCGGCGTGGAAAACGTTCTTGGAGCAAACCAGCTTCATGTTTTGTTTCTTCCCATCATGGTCTTTTATGGCCTCGCATTCATTCTTGTGCTTTGGCATCGGCTGGAAATTACCACCCCGCTTTACCGGTTGATTTTCCTCATTCTGATTCCATTTCTCTGTGCGGTGCCGATGCTTCTGAGAATCGTTAGCGGCCCCACGGCCGCAGTAAACTGGCCACCCTATATTCCTCCCGTTATCGCCGTGCTGGGAGAGTGGACTGCCCCCAGTGAAATTATCGCCTCAGATGTGCCCTGGGCCGTAGCGTGGTATGCCCAGCGCAAAAGCCTTCTGCTGCCGGATACCGTCCGGGGATTCAATGAAATCAATGATTACCGCCTGTTGGGTCAACCGATCATTGGCATTTATCTTACGCCTGTCTCCGGTGATCGACGTTTCATTTCAGGAATTATGAAAGGCCCCTATAAAGAATGGGGTCCCTTCATCACCCGCAGCCTTAATTTCAAGGGCCTTCCTTTCCGGGCCGTTCTGCCAATGCCTAAAGACGGGGAAACCATTTTCTTTGCAGACAGAGAACGCTGGAACAAAAACAAAAAAGCCGAGCAGCCTGCGGAGAAAGCCCCGGAATAACCATGGCTGCGAAATCCTCTCCATCCACCGAAGAAGTTCCATTGACGTTTGAAAACGCGATGGAACGCCTTGAGGCAATCGTACAGGAAATGGAATCCGACCAGCTTCCCCTGGAAAACCTGCTCTCGCGTTTTGAAGAAGGCGTAAAGCTTGTCAGTTATTGTGGTGGCCGCCTGGATGCCGCCGAAAAGCGAATCCGCATTATCGCGCAGGATGCGGAGGGAAAATTAAAGCTCCAACCTTTTGAAGAGGACGATGCCGAAGAAGGCACTGCATAGCGATGGTGGAAAAAAATCCTGCAAATCTTTTGTCGAAGATTAATTCTCCGGCGGATCTTAAGACGATCAACGAAGAAGACCTTCCTCTGCTTGCCCAGGAAGTGCGGGATGAATTGATCCGCACGCTTTCGCAAACCGGCGGGCATCTCGGCCCGAATCTCGGCGTCGTGGAACTAACCATCGCGCTACACCGCGTTTTTGATTCCCCGAAAGACAAATTCGTTTTTGATGTCAGCCATCAGGGCTACGTGCACAAACTTTTTACCGGACGCCGCGAACGCATCGGCACCATCCGCCAGCACGAAGGCCTCAATGGCTTTCTGCTGCGCACGGAAAGTGAACACGACTGTTACGGCGCCGGGCACGCAGGAACGGCTCTCTCCGCCGCCCTCGGCATGGCCGCAGGTCGCGATGCAAAAGGCGGGGATGATCATGTGGTTGCCGTTGCGGGAGATGCCGCCTTCACCTGCGGAGTCAGCTACGAGGCACTGAACAATGTCGCAGAGACTACGAAACGATTCATCGTCGTGCTCAATGACAATGAATGGTCTATCGCAAAAAACGTCGGTGCCATTGCAAAGTATCTCAACAATATTGTCACCAGCCCGACTTACGCGCATCTGCACGAGCAGGCATCCAAAATACTGAAGACCGTCGGCGGTCGCGCCGCATGGGAATTTGCGCACAAGGCGGAAGCGGGATTGAAGCAGATGATTGTTCCCAGCGTGCTCTTTGAAGATCTGGGCCTGCGCTACTATGGGCCGATTGATGGCCACGACATTCCGCTCCTGCTACGCACGTTTGAGTTTCTAAAGACACAGACGGAGCCGGTGATCCTGCACATCCTTACGCAAAAAGGAAAAGGCTACGCACCCGCGCTCGCAAAGCCGGATAAATTCCACGGCCTCGGAAAATTTATGATGGAGACCGGAGAAACCGGCGCCTCCCCTTCTCCCACCTATTCGGAAACGCTTGGCAAAACTCTTGCGGACTTCGCGGATCATAATACCAAGATCATGGCCATCACCGCAGCCATGCCGACAGGCACCGGACTTGTCCAGTTTGCCGCGCGCCATCCGCAGCGCTTTTTCGATGTCGGTATCGCTGAGGAACACGCCGCACTTTTTGCCGCCGGGCTGGCGACTGAGGGGATGAAACCTTTTCTCGTGGTTTACTCCACTTTCATGCAGCGCGCCTACGACATGATCATTCATGATATCGCTCTGCAAAATCTGAATGTGGGTCTCTGCATGGATCGCGCAGGCTTATCTGGTGATGACGGCCCGACCCATCACGGACTATTTGATATTGGTTTCCTCCGGCTTGTTCCAAATCTGGTGCACATGCAGCCAAAAGATGAAGAAGAGTTTGTGGATATGCTCTGGACCATGGCGAACTACCACAATGGCCCCATCGCCATCCGCTACCCACGCGGAGCGGGAACCGGAGCGCTGCCTAAAAGTTCGCCGAAACTGCTGGAGATTGGAAAAGCGGAAGTCGTCCGCCATGGCACGCAGGTCGCTATTTTTGGATTGGGCAATTTTTGCGAGATCGCCATGGAAGCTGCCGCGCTTCTCGAGGCGGAAGGAATCAGCGCCGCCGTCATTAATCCCCGCTGGATCAAGCCGCTTGATACCGCAACGATCGAATTTTTTGCGCGCAGCGTGGATGTCATCTGCACCATGGAAGATCATGTGCTCAGCAATGGCTTCGGCTGCGGCATCATGGAGCATCTTAGCGAAGCACGCATCCTCACTCCCGTGGTACGCATCGGATGGCCTGATCAATTTATCGAACATGGCTCCATTCCCATTCTCCGTGAGAAATACGGCGTGACCGCAAAGGCGGCCGTGGAAAAAATCCGCCCGTTCATCGGGCAAACGCGCGCCGTGGAAACCCCACACAGCGCGGCCTAATAATCAATTCCGTATGAGTAACGAAAAAGCGCTGGATCAGCGCATGGAAAAAATTGTCAGTCTCTGCAAACGCAGAGGCTTTATCTTTCAGGCTTCCGAAATTTACGGAGGCCTTAATGGTTTCTGGGATTACGGCCCATTAGGCGTCGAACTAAAACGCAATCTCAAGGATTTCTGGTGGCGCCGCATTGTGCGCGAACGCGGCGATGTCGTCGGCATGGATGGCTCCATCATCATGAATCGCGCCGTCTGGAAAGCCAGCGGCCACGAGGAAACCTTTAGCGATCCCATGGTGGATTGCAAGGGCTGCAACGCGCGTCACCGTGCCGATCAGCTTCCGGAAAAAGACGGCGCAAAATATTGTCCGAACTGCGGAAGCCGTGATCTTACCGAACCGCAGCCTTTTAATTTGATGCTCAGCACGCATACCGGTCCGATTAAGAGTGAGGAGAATCTTGCATATCTTCGTCCGGAAACCGCGCAGTCGATTTTTGTGCAGTTTAAAAATGTGCTGGAGACTACGCGTCAGAAACTTCCCTTCGGCATTGCGCAGATTGGAAAGGCCTTCCGCAACGAAATCAATCCCCGCAATTATATTTTCCGCTCGCGTGAATTTGAGCAAATGGAAGTGGAATATTTCTGCCGTGCAGAAGATGGCCTTCGCTTTCTCGACGAATGGCTGGAAGCCCGTCTCAAATTTTACGAAGATATCGGCATTCCCCGCTCAAAGATTCACGTTGTCAATATTCCGGATGGCGAGCGCGCATTCTATTCCCTCAAGACGTACGATCTGGAATATGAATTTCCTTTCGGCGTTCAGGAACTCGAAGGCATTGCCTATCGCACAGATTACGATCTAAATCAGCACACCAAGGGCAGCGGCAAATCCCTCGATTATTTCGATGAGGAAAGAAAAGAGCGCTTTGTGCCACATGTCGTCGAACCCAGTGCCGGGGTTGACCGCACGACGCTTGCTTTGCTCTGTGAGGCTTTCGAGGAAGAAACCATTACCGATGAAGCCGGAAAATCCGAAGTGCGCACGGTTCTGCGCTTCCACCCGCGCATGGCTCCGATCAAGTGCGGTATTTTTCCGCTGCTAAAAAACAAGCCGGAACTCGTTGCCAAGGCGCAGGAAATCGCCGCCCTGCTTCGCCCGCATATGAATGTTTTCTATGACGAAACCGGTGCCATCGGCAGGCGCTACCGTCGCCAGGACGAAGTCGGTACGCCTTTCTGCGTGACCATTGATTTTGATACGCTTGGTGAAAAACCCGAGCTTCTGAATACCGTCACGCTTCGCCATCGGGATAGCATGAAACAGGAGCGCGTCGCCATCGACACCCTGAAACAACTGCTTCAGGAAGCCATTCTCTAGATAAAGATTACAATATTGTCACAATTGATGTCGTGTTATTGCCGATAATGGCGAAAATACTAAACCAGTAACCCGTATAAGATGCCCGAAAACGAGAACCGCCATACATTAGGATCATTCGACAACGCGCTGAATGCACTACGCAGCAATGTGTTTATGATGGCAAGTCTCACAGAACGCGGCATGAATAATGCCGTGCGCGGCCTCTTCGAGCGGGATGATGATCTCTGTAATATCGCCATCGCAGATGACGAAGAGATCGATCTTCTCGAAATGCAGATCGACCGGGACGGAGTTGATATCATGCTCCGTTTTCAGCCTGTAGCCGAAGATCTTCGGCAGGTGGTTTCCTCGATGAAAATCAGTGTAAACCTGGAGCGTATTGCCGATCAATCCGTTACGATCGCCCGCCGTGCGCGCAAGCTGAATCAGCAGCCGGTCATTTCCGAAATTCATTTCCTCGACCCTATGTTTTCCATGGCGCTATCGATGTATAGCGATGCCCTTAAGGCCTTTGCGGATCGCAATATGGAGTTGGCAAAAACCATCAAGCCCCGCGACAAGGAGCTGGATGTGCTGAATCACGATATCACCGACCAGTTCACCGACTGCATACAGAACCATCCCGGCGCAGTTCGTGAATACATGAATCTTATCTTTATCGCCCGCTCCATCGAACGGATCGGCGATCATGCCACGAATATCGCGGAAGATGCCTTTTATGCGATTACCGCAGAGGATATTCGCCATAATCAGGCCGCTTCCACCGCTTCTTAGTTCATTCGCCGGCTTCATGGGTCATTGACCCGCCTCTTTTCCTCGGTATAATTACCGATCGCATGAACGGTAACGGACAACGGGTGCTCGTCGGAATGAGCGGAGGAGTGGACTCCAGTGTCACCACCTGGCTTTTAAAAAAGCAGGGCTGGGACGTCGTGGGCATTACCATGAAAGTCTGGCCACAGGATTGCATCTCCCGCGCAGAAGACAAATGCTGCGGCCCGCAGGCCATCGCGGATGCGCGCGGCGTCGCTCATTCTTTAGGCGTTCCGCATTACGTCGTCGATGAAGCGGATCAGTTCGAGAAGATGATCATTGATTACTTTTCCAGCGAATATCAGGCCGGCCGCACGCCAAATCCCTGCGTGATGTGCAATGAGAAGATCAAATTTGGAAATCTTTGGGATAAAGCCGTCTCGCTTGGCGCGAGTTATATTGCCACGGGGCACTACGCCATTATCGATCATGGTGCGGACTACTCCACTTTACGTAAGGGCGTGGATCCGAAAAAGGATCAGTCCTATTTTCTTTTCTCCCTGCGGCAGGAGCAACTGCGCCGCGCACTCACTCCGCTCGGTGGAATGACAAAGGATGAAATCCGCGCCATCGCCCGTGAGCTCGGCCTGAAAGTTGCCGATAAGGTGGACAGTCAGGAGATTTGTTTTGTTCCCGGCAATGATTACAAGGCGTTCCTCCGCTCACATCTTGGCGAAAAAGAATTTCACAGCGGTAAGTTTTACGACACGGAAGGCAATGAACTGGGCGAACACGGTGGCATCGAGCTTTTCACCGTAGGCCAGCGCAAGGGACTTCCCGGCGGATCGCCAAAGCCAATGTATGTGGTGGATATTGATCCCGCCACGGCCAGTGTCATTCTCGGTTCCGAGGAAGATTTGATCTGTGAAGAATTTGAAGTGGATCGCGCATCCTGGTCTCCTGTGCAACCCGAAGGCCCGATCACCGCATCGGTAAAGATTCGCTATGCGCATCCCGGCGTGGCGGCGACCATTACCCCGCTCGCCAATGACCGCGCACACGTGCGCATGCACGAACCGCAGCGTGCGGTCACTCCCGGCCAGGCCGCTGTATTTTATGATGGCGACCGCGTCGCCGGTGGCGGCTGGATCTGTCGCAAAACCGCGCTGGTTCCCGCCTAATTAATATGTCCAATCTGCAACTCGTCTTTACGACTTTTGGCAGCGAGGACGAGGCGAAGCGCATTGTTCTTACCCTCGTGGAAGAGCGCTTAATTGCCTGCGGAAATATTACTTCCAAAGTGACATCCATTTACCGCTGGCAGGGAAAGGTTTCTTCGGAAATCGAATGGGCCGCCACACTTAAAACCACCGAGGAAAACTTTGAGGCTCTCAGTCGGCGACTCAAGGAGCTGCATCCCTACGACGTTCCGGAAATTGTCGCCATTCCTGTCGCGGCGGTCTCGCCGGATTACGCGGCATGGGTTGCGGAGTCTTGCAAGAAATAGCCGTCTGCGCTTCCATAGCTGCGATGAGTTTTCTCGATCATATTCTGACGGACGTGCGTAAAGCGCTCACCGCTGCAAAGGCTGCATGGCCCGAAGCGGAATTGCGCCGCAGAATTTCCGATGCGCCTCCGGTTCGTGATTTTGATGCCGCGCTTTCGTCCGACTTTGGCTTGATTGCCGAAATCAAAGAACGCTCACCCAGTATGGGTGCAATGCGTTCTGAAAATATCGCAGAAGCCGCAGCTGTTTATGAAAACTCCGTTCTTGTTCGCGCCATCTCCGTGCTGACAAATGAAACGCACTTCGGCATGAACATTGCGCGGCTGGAAAAAATCCGTGCCGAAGTTTCCAAACCCATTCTGCGTAAAGATTTCATGCTTGAAGAATACCAGGTAATCGAGGCCCGCGCTTTTGGTGCGGATGCCATTCTGCTTATGGCGAATATCCTGGATGCCGCACAATTGAAGACTCTTTATAAGCTTACGAAAGATCTCGGCATGGAGGCGCTTTTCGAAATCCATACCGTTGAAGAAATTCACACCTTGCCCACGGATGCGAAAATCTGCGGCATTAATAGCCGCAAGTTTAAATCCACCACGGGATTTCTGGCCTCCGGCGAATCTGTCGAGAAGGACTTCAGTCTGGAAATGTCGGTCTTTGATCTCGCGGATCAGCTTCCGAAAGGAACGATCCGCATCGCCGAGAGCGGGCTTTCCCCGCAGAACATCACGGAAGTCTCCCGGAATTTTAATGCCGGTCTCGTGGGAACTTCCCTTTTGCGGGACCCAAGAGGCGTCGCAGGTTGCCTTAAAGATTTTGAAACCGCGCTCGCCCATGCATAAACCCCGCGCAATCGAGTTGCATCATAGCTGCGTTCATTCCACAGTACTCCGCTAGCAAGCATGGCCGAAAAGGATTTTTATACCGAGACGCTGGAGACACCGGACACGCCGTTCGATATCTCGCTACGCCCGCCCCTTTTTGAAGAATTCATGGGGCAGGACCGCGTGCGCGAACGCCTGGAGCTGCTCGTCGAAGCCGCGAAGAAACGCGACGATGTGCTGAACCATATTCTGCTCAGCGGCCCTCCCGGACTTGGGAAAACCACGCTCGCTTACATCATTGGCAATGCGATGGGAGTTGAAGTCAAAAGCACCAGCGGCCCCATGATCGAAAAAGCCGGGGACCTCGCAGGTCTGCTTACAAATATGTCGCGCGGCAGTATTCTTTTTATCGACGAGATTCACCGCCTGCAGCCCGCCATCGAGGAATATCTTTATCCGGCGATGGAGGATTTCAAACTCGATATCGTTATCGATCAGGGCCCCAGCGCGCGAAGTGTCCGCCTCAATCTCGCAAAATTCACACTCGTCGGCGCGACGACGCGCTCCGGCATGGTAAGTGCGCCACTGCGCTCCCGCTTCGGAATGAACTGCCGGATGGATTACTACGCCGATGCAGATCTTCAACGCGTGGTAGTGCGCAGTGCGGGACTCATCGAAATAAACATCGACGCCGAAGGCGCTGCGGAAATCGCGCGCCGTTCACGCGGAACTCCGCGTATCGCAAATAATCTCCTGCGCTGGGTGCGCGATTTTGCGCAGGTGCGCGCGAAAGGAGATATCACCGCCGGTGTTGCCGCCGATGCGCTCGCGATGCTCGATATCGATGCCGATGGTTTTGACGAAATGGACAAACGTATCATCGAAGCCATCATCCATAAATTTGATGGCGGCCCCGTAGGCGTAAGTTCCCTCGCCGTCGCCATCGGCGAAGAATCCGGCACGCTGGAAGAAGTCCACGAGCCGTACCTGATCATGCACGGTTACATAAAGCGTACTCCGCAGGGACGCGTTGCTCTTCCGAAAGCCTACTCCAAACTTGGCATCAAGCCTTCCGCGCGCGCGCAGGGCGAATTTTTCTAATCGGAAATTTGAAAAAAGCGGTGGTTCGTTCGTTTATAGAGTAATGATCATCTCTTATCTCTACTCACGCACGGCAAACATATTTCCTACTTAGGCTTATCTGGAATTTGTTTGCTCATATTGCTCGGCGGCTGCAGCGATCAAATTAATCGTTCCTACGCTACGCTTCAGGATGCACAGGAAGCTATAAAGAAGGGGTGGATACCTGGCATTCTCCCCCCTTCCACTCATTCCATCCGGGAGTCTCATAATCTGAATGTAAATACAGGAAGCGGGTCGTTTGCGTTTGATCCAAAAGACAAGGACTACATTTTTACACAAGGAGCCAGCATCGAGAAAATTCACCCTGCTTTTGGTACGCAGATATATGAATTGCAGAAACAAGGTTATGGGTTTGCTGCCTATTCCAGGGAAAATTCAGCATGGCGTATTGCCATTCATCCTTCCGGAAAAGGCCATTACTGGCTTAAAGATACCCAGTAATAACCATCGCACACGGGAAGATTCCGATTACAGCTTTATCTGTGTAGCTACTGTCCGTAAGCCGCCAGAATTGCTTTAACCAGACCCGGAATGTCGTATTGTTTCGCTTCGACATCCACAGTGAGTTTTTGATCCTTCATCGTCTGTGAAGTAATCGGTCCGATGCTCGCCATTTTTAAGTCCTTTGGCAGGGGAAGATTCATCGCGAGAAAATTCTGCACTGTCGAGGAGCTGGTAAATGTAATGATATCTGCACCCTCCTCGCGGAAGCGTGCGACTCCACCGGTGGGATCCCCCGTTTCGGGTACAGTGCGGTAGGCGGCGACCTCATCCACGATGGCGCCCATCTTTGTCAGCGCCTCTCCGAGCACTTCGCGCGTCTCTTCCGCACGAGGGAGAAGCATTTTAAGATGCTCCACATTCTCGTATTTCTTAAAGGCAGCGATGACGGCTTCCGCCACATATTTTTCGGGCTGAAGATCGACTTTGAAATGCTGATCCTTCACGCGCTGTGCGGTGGCTGGACCGATGGCCGCAATTTTTGCTCCGCCTATAGAGCGCGCATCGTCGTAGAGTTTATAAAACATTTCGAAAAACGCATCTACGGCATTGGGGCTGGTAAAGACGATCCAGTCGTAGAGGTGTGCATCCTGCACGGTTTCCGCAAATTCCATTTTGTCCTTTGGCGGATCAATGCGAATGGTTGGCAACTCGTAAGCATCCGCGCCAAGTTCCCGCAACTGTTGAATGAGCGCGCCTGCCTGTTTGCGCGTGCGTGTGACGGCGATGCGTTTTCCAAAGAGCGGGCGTTTCTCAAACCAGTTCAGTTCGTCACGCAGGGAGACAACCTCCCCAAAGACGGCAACCGCGGGCGCCTTGAATTCCGCCTTCTCCACTTTAGCGGCAATATCCGCAAGCGTGCCTGTTAGCGTTTCCTGTCTTCCGGTTGTCGCCCAGCGAATCAATGCCACGGGCATTTTTGGATCGGCGCCGTGTCCCTGTAAAGCCTCGGTGATTTTGCCGATGCGCTCGACGCCCATGAGCATCACTTTGGTTCCCTCAAGGCGGGCGATCTTTGCAAAGTCGATCGTGCTCACACTCTTTTCCGGATCTTCGTGTCCGGTGAAAATAGTCAGCGTCGTGTTATGCGCACGATGGGTGACGGGAATTCCTGCGTACGCCGGCCCGGCAATCGCAGAAGAAATGCCGGGAACGATTTCAAATTGCAGTTTGGCTTTTGCCAGTGCCTGCGCCTCTTCGCCACCGCGGCCGAAGATAAAAGGATCGCCGCCCTTGAGACGCGTGACGATTTTTCCAGCTTTTGTTTTTTCAACGAGGAGCGCGTTGATCTGATCCTGCGTCAGCGTGTGGTCCTTTGATTTTTTCCCAGCAAAGATTTTTTCTGTGTCGGCTTTTGCATAGCGCAGCAATTCCGCATTGCAGAGATAATCGTAAACCAGCACGTCCGCGCGCTCGATGCATTCTTTCCCGCGTAAGGTAAGAAGGCCGGGATCGCCCGGGCCTGCACCTACGAGATAACAAATTCCTTTTTGTGCCATAACTTATTTTGCGTGTAAAATCCGATAAACTTCTTCCGCGAGACACTCCGGCTCCGATACGGAACCGCTTGCGAAGCCTTTGCGCGGCTCGGGATCGCTGTCAAAAAATAATGCTTCCAACGTTAACGAATCTCCTTCGATTACCGTGCGGACTCCCAGCGGCATGTGACAGCCCCCATCCATGCGTTTCAACAGCGTTCTTTCAGCGGTGATTCGCGCATACGTCTCCGCATGATGGATTGCCGATAAAATCGCATGCGTCTCCGTATCGTTTGCGCGCGTTTCGAGTGCGATGGCGCCCTGCCCCGGTGCGGGAAGCATTTCTTCGATGCTGGTTGCAAAAAATGTAATATTCTCCGCTTCGATATGACCGGAAGCAACGTCATAGCCCAGACGCTCAAGTCCTGCCTGCGCGAGAATGATGCCGCCCCACTCTTCGGCTTCCGTAAGTTTGCGAAGTCGTGTCGGCACATTTCCACGAATGGCGATAATCTGGAGATCCGGACGCAGCCATTGCAGATGCCGTTTGCGGCGTTCGCTGCTGGTGGCGATTATTCCTCCGGGAGGAATGCCATGAAGACCAAGCGGCGATTTGCCGATGAGAATATCCGCCGTTTCCGCGCGTGGCAGCACCGTGGAAATCACGAGTCCGTCCGGCAGTGTCGTCGGCAAATCTTTCAGGCTGTGAACGGCGGCGTGAATATTCTGCTTCAGCAGTTCTTCTTCCAGTTCCTTTGTGAACAACCCTTTATCCAGCGAGCCCGGTTCATTCAACTTCACGTCAAGACGCAGATCGCCCGTGGTCTGAATCACGCGATGCTCGACCTGGAGATCGGGATGCGCGGCAATCAGCCCGGCTTTTACAATTTCCGTCTGAGCGAGCGCGAGCGCACTGCCGCGGGTTCCAAGTATTAACTTTTTCATGTAGTGCCAGGCAGATAGGTGTGCATTTTTCGCGTCCACGCAAGAAATTCGCTGACGTGTTCCTCCACCATGTGTTCGCAGCGGACAACTTCCTGTTGGCGCACGGCCATGGATTGCGCGGCGATCTGCTGAAGAGAATCGATATCGTAGAGAAAGACGCCTTCCAGTTCGCTCAGCTCCGGCTCCGCATCGCGCGGCACTGCGAGATCGATAATAAATAATGGCCGGTTCGCGCGGTCTTTCAGAATCGGCACCAGTTTTTCCCGTGTAAGAATAGGCCGCGGCGCGCTCGTCGAGCTGATGAGAATGTCCACTTCCGGAAATGCATTGTGCCAGTTCTCAAAATGAATCGCCATACCGCCGATCTCTTCCGCGAGTTTTGCCGCGCGCTCAAAAGTGCGGTTTGAAACGATGATGCTCTTAACCCCCCGCGATTGCAGACTGCGCGCCGTGCGTTCGCTGGTATCGCCCGCGCCGAGAATCATGACCTTGCGGCCCTGTAGCTGGCCGAAAATTTTCTCCGCCAGATCCACGGCGACCGAACCGACCGATACCGGCCCGCTGGTGATTCGTGTCTTCGTACGCACATACTTCGCCACGCGAAAGGCGTGCTGAAAAAGTTTATTCAGGTGCCGTGCTGTTGCACCATGCCCGTGCGCGGAAGCGTAGGCCTGCTTCACCTGGCCGAGAATTTCCGTTTCTCCCACGACCATGGAATCCAGTCCGCACGCCACACGAAATAAGTGACGAACGCTCTGCGGGAATTCATGAAAATAAAGCGGCGCCTTAACGCCCGCGCGTTCCTGTAGAAAATTCTGCAATCCTTCAATCGTCCGCGCCGGACAAATGCTTGCGGTATAAACTTCCACACGATTACAGGTGGAAAGAACGACCGCTTCGTGCAATCCCTCAATCTGCCGGACCTGCCGCAATACCTCATTCATGTGATGATCGGGCACGGCAAGTCGCTCGCGGACCTCGACGTCCGCCACATGATGACTCAGGCCGGCGCAAAGAATATTCATGGCTTCGTCGCGACAGAAAGCATCTGAATGACAGGCAGTGTTACCAAAGCAAAAATAAACAGGATTATGGAAAGCGCGGCTACCTTACGCGGTGCGAGCTGATGGGTGCGACGCAGCAAAATCAGGATTCC
>JBDSIH010000038.1:0-3809 GCA_039918055.1 Chthoniobacterales bacterium | reverse complement strand
AACAACGTCAAAGTCGTGACTGACGAAGACGGAAACGCGCTATATTTTTCCCGTAGCCCCAGTCCCTTCGACCGCGATGGCGGCGGCGCGAATCCCTACGCGCGGCATCTCGGAATTTACGGCTATCGGCGGGATTTTCTTCTCAAGTTCGTTCAATGGAAGCCAACAAATCTCGAAAGGCTGGAAAAACTCGAACAGCTCCGGGCTTTGGAACACGGGGCGAAGATTCGGGTTCTTCAGACACCGACCGAGGGAATCGGGGTGGATACACTGGAAGATGCCCGGTTTGTGGAACGCCTGATGGCCCGCCTAAAGCGCAAGAAATAATAAAAATTCCAGATTTCTGACGCGACACTGGAAATTTTTAACCGTGTCGCTATCATCCCCCACCGATGAAGTATATTTTCGTAACCGGTGGGGTAATCAGTTCGCTCGGCAAAGGGCTGGCCGCAGCATCTCTGGGCACTCTTCTCGAGCAGCGCGGGGTTAAGGTGGTAATGCAGAAGCTGGATCCCTACCTCAATGTCGATCCCGGCACGATGAACCCTTTCCAGCACGGCGAAGTCTATGTGCTCGCCGACGGTGCGGAAACGGATCTTGATCTCGGCCACTACGAGCGCTTTACAAATTGTGTGCTGACGCGCGCGAATAACATCACCAGCGGCCAGGTCTATGAGACCGTTTTACTCAAGGAACGCCGCGGCGATTATCTCGGAAAAACCGTGCAGGTCATCCCGCATATCACGGATGAAATCAAAGCCCGCATCCGCAATCTGGGCGAAGGCTCGGGCGCGGATGTTTTAATTTGCGAAATCGGCGGTACCACGGGAGACATCGAAGGTCTTCCTTTCCTTGAGGCGATTCGCCAGTTCATTCTCGATGTGGGTGCGAGCAATGCCATGATCATGCATGTCACGCTCATCCCTTATATTAAAGCGGCGGGTGAGCTGAAAACGAAACCCACCCAGCAGAGCGTGGCGAAACTGCGCGAGATCGGTCTTCAGCCGAATGTTCTCATTTGCCGCACGGAGTATGCGCTCGACGACGATGTCCGCCACAAACTTTCGCTTTATTGCAACGTCGCCCTCGATGCCGTTATCGAAGCGCGCGATGTGGAAAACACGATTTACGAATTTCCGCTTATGGTCCAGGAAGAGGGGCTTGATGATATCGTCTGTCGCACGCTCGGCCTTCCTGAAAAAGCTGCGGACATGACGGAATGGACGCGCTACGTCCAGCGCGTGGTAAATCCGAAACGCCGCGTCAAAATCGCCGTCGTCGGAAAATACATCGATCTTCAGGATGCCTATAAGAGCATTTACGAATCCCTTACCCACGCAGGAGCAGCGCATGACTGCGGTGTGGATCTTGTTTTAGTGGATGCCGAGGATATCGAGAACGAAGGGGCTGAAAAATATCTTCAGGGAGTTGCCGGCGTTCTTATTCCCGGCGGATTTGGAGATCGTGGTACCGAGGGGAAAATCCTCGCCACCCGTTACGCCCGCGAATCCCGCACGCCGTTCCTCGGTTTGTGTCTTGGAATGCAGATCGCGACCATCGAGTTTGCGAGAAATGTCTGCAAACTCGATAACGCAAACAGCACGGAATTTGATCCGCAGACGGCGCACCCCGTCATCTGCATTCTCGAAGACCAGAAAGACGTTACCAGCAAGGGGGCATCCATGCGCCTCGGCACGTGGCCATGCAAAATTCGGGAGCAGAGCCTCGCGCAGAAAATTTACGGAAATGCGGATGTGCAGGAACGCCACCGCCACAGGTATGAGTTCAACACGAATTACCGTGAGCAGATGGAAGCGCAGGGATTCATTGTTTCCGGCACCTCTCCCGATGGCTCACTTGTGGAGATCGTCGAACTTCAGAATCACCCATGGTTCCTCGCCTGTCAGTTCCATCCGGAATTCCGCTCCAAGCCAAATGCCTCGCACCCGCTCTTTAAGGGCTTCATCTCCGCCTGTCTGGCCCACGAGGATTGACGGAAAACACTCCCCCTATGAGCATGGATGTTGAACGCAATATTGAGTTTGAATTTGTCCGTGCCACGGAAAATGCCGCGCTGAATTCCATCCACTGGATGGGGCGGGGCGAAAAAGAAAAAGCCGACGCCGCTGCCTGCGAGGCGATCTATGGCGCATTTGATTCCGTGCATATTCGCGGAGAAGTAGTCATTGGCGAGGGGATCAAAGACAATGCGCCGGGCATTTTTCTCGGTGATAAGCTGGGCACCTGGAGAGAAGGTGCGCCGCGCTTCGATATCGCACTCGATCCCATTGACGGCACGAGCAATATTTCCAAGGGGCTGCCAAATTCCATATCGGTAATGGCCGCAGCCTACGTGCCGGATGCCGAGCACGGCTGCATGATGAATATCCCCAGTTTTTACGTGGAAAAATTGGCCTACGGGCCCCAGGTCGTAAGGGCAATTACGGAAAACCGCGTGGAGCCCATTCGCCTCGATGATCCTTTTGAAAAAACACTGAAAACCTGCGCGACCGCTTTGCGCAAACGTGTCAGCGATCTCGTTATCGTAGTGCTGGACCGTCCCCGAAATCAGAAATACGTCGATGTGGTGCGCAGAGAAGGAAGTGCCCTGCGCATGATTGCGGATGGAGATATTGCCGCAGCCGTAGCGCCATCGCTTCCGGATTCCGGTGTGGATATGTATATCGGCATCGGCGGTGCGCCGGAGGGGATTTTAACCGCTGCCGCCCTCAAGACGCTGGACGGAGATATTCAGCTTCGCATGTGGCCGCGTGACGACGAGGAACGCGCGGAGCTTTCCGGGCAGTTTACGCCCGAGCAACTTGGAAAAACGCTTTTCCGGGATGATCTGGTCACGGGCGACAGCTCTATTTTCTGTGCCACGGGAATCAGCGACAGCGCCCTGTTGCCGGGGGTCAAGCTGGTGGGGAATACTGCCATTACCCACTCCATCCTGATGCGTGCCCGCAGCAAAACCGTCCGTTACATCCGCGCGGTGCATAATCTCAGCCATAAGACCATTCACCTGCGCGGGGAATCGTCGGAACACAAGCTGTAGCCCCGTCTCAGATCGTCCATAAAGCATTTGATTTTCGCCCGCGAAGGGAGCAGGATAAATTTTCCTAAATTAATCCAATCAATGAATTCACTCGATCAGCTTAAGAAATTTACGACCGTCGTTGCCGATACCGGAGATTTTGGCTCCATCAAGCAATATGCGCCGCAGGATGCAACCACGAATCCCAGTCTCATTTTTTCTGCAGTTCAGTTGAAGGATTACACCCACCTTCTCGACAAGGCGATCAAGGACAACTCCAAAACTTCTCTCAGCGGCGAAAAGCTTCAGAAAAAAATCATTGATGACCTGCTTATCAAGTTTGGCACCGAGATTCTGAAAATCGTTCCTGGCCGCGTTTCGACCGAAGTGGATGCAAGACTTTCTTTCGACGTGAAGAAAACCGTGGAGAAAGCGCGTTACCTGATCGGTCTTTATAAGAAAGCCGGCATTTCCCGCGATCGCGTTTTGATCAAAATTGCTTCCACATGGGAAGGTGCGCAGGCAGCCGGAATCTGCGAAAAGGAAGGCATCCATTGCAACCTTACGCTGATGTTCTCGCTCCCGCAGGCCATCGCGTGTGCGGAATCCAAGGTCACTCTCATTTCTCCCTTCGTCGGGCGTATCTTCGATTACTACAAAAAGGAAACGGGCACTGACTACAAAGGCGCAGCCGACCCCGGCGTCCAGTCAGTCGGTAAGATTTACAATTACTACAAAAAGTTCGGTTACAAGACGCAGGTCATGGGCGCGA
>JBDSIH010000037.1:0-8713 GCA_039918055.1 Chthoniobacterales bacterium | reverse complement strand
AAAAATTCCGCATGGTAAATCGTGGTCTTCCCGAAAAGGGTGGCACGCGCGGGGATTACTATGCCGTGGTGAATGTGGTGATTCCCGACAAGATTACACCGAAGCAAAAAGAACTCTGGGAGCAATTAGCTAAAGAGATCTCTCCCACGGAGTAAGTGGATAGCGATCTGTCTTAAACAACAGACCACACAGACGTAACGGAGACTAAACTTTCTCCTCTATCGAGGGATAAAAAAAGCCTCTACAGCGGTTTACACTGTAGAGGCTTTAGTAACGTGCCTTAAAAAATGTTATGGGGAAGTCGTGCTGCCGGTATTCCCAGGTGCTCCTGCCCCGGAGGATGCTGAGCCGACTCCAGAAGGAGCGAGCTGACCAGCAGTATTCACTCCTGGATCGCCACTTCCGTCAAGCGTGCCTTCATCGACTCCACCGGATCCCTGCTGAGCGACAGCAATCAGTCCGGATGTGTTGGCGCCTGCATTAGTCGCGGCAGTTCGCACGTCTGCAAATACGATGGGATTAACACTTTTCAGAATGGCGTTGGCTACCAGCGTTGCGCTGGCCGTCTGGCCAGCATTGCCTGCACCACTAGCTGCTGCAGCTTGTTTGGCCGCATTAACTGCTGAACTTGTAATGGATGCCATGGCCGTTTTATCAGCACCTACGGAAGGAGGAAGAGACTGCACGAAAAAAGCAGCGATCTCTGCGCGCTGTGGAGCTGGCGCATTTTGGATCAATGTGGCAATCAGCGCACTTAGAGCCTGCGTATCAGTGCCTGCTTTGGCGATTTGGGCCTTTATGGAGTCTTTGGTTTTTGTGGATAGAGGCGCAGCCATCACGGATGTGCTGCCCACAAATAATAGAAGTAGAAGAATGGAGAATACTTTTTTCATAAGCGAGAGGTTAAAAAAGAAGATAAGCGGATTTTAGTCGAAATCAAGAAAGAAAATAAAAAGCGATATTTTTTTAAAATTAAATTTCAGGATTAATATTTTATTTAGATGGATAATAAATGGAGATTAATCATCTCTACGACTGAGCAGAAATGCGACAATAGCTCCGAGCACAAAAGCAATAGCGATGGGTGTGTAGGGGTTTTCATGCAGGCTCTCGTCAGCGTATTTCACACCCTGAGCGGCGCGTTCCCGGACCTGGTCATAGATTTCGCGGCCATTATCAAGTGCATCGGAAAGGCGCTTGCGGGCTTCTTTCACGTGTTCTCCGGCGTTATCAGAAGTGGCGGCGAGTAGCTCCCGTGCATCATCTGTCAGAGTTTCCACGTATTTGCTTACGGTCTTTTTGCGTTTGCTCATGGGGTAGTGTGGCTGGTTGCGGGGAGGGAATCAACCTGACTTTTCAGCTTCCTTATAAGAAGGGGTAAAATATGGAGGATTTAATCCATACGGTATCTGAGAAGTTTCTTTTTCCGCTTTCTCGCGTTAATTTTCCCTTATGAAAATCCTCCCCTTATTGGTTCTTCTTTTGGGAATAATGGTGGCTTGGGCTCAGGACCGGGCGAAGGCGAAACTCGAGAAGTCTCCCTGCGCGGGCGAATGGAGCGAAGTGACCGGCGCGAGCAGCCACAAGGTAAATACGTTTATCGTGTCGCCCAAAGTCTGCAAAAAAGCTGCGGCGGTGCTGAGTATCCATGAAATTTTAGGTCTCAGCGACTGGACGGGTTCCGCCGGTCTGCTCAAGGAAATTTAAATCTCAAGGATTTTTTGCTTCGAGAGTATTTAACGCCAATGCGGAAGATTATCCATCTGGATATGGATTGTTTTTACGCCGCGGTGGAGATGCGCGAGCGTCCGGAGCTTGTGGGGCGCCCCCTTGCCGTGGGAGGCGGTTCGCGGCGCGGTGTGGTGACAACGTGTAATTACGAGGCCAGGAAATTCGGAGTGCATTCCGCGATGCCCGGTTTCAAGGCGAGGGAACTCTGTCCCCAGCTTATTTTTCTACCCGTGCGGTTTGACCTGTATCGCGCGGAATCCGTGAAGATACGGGAAATTCTTTTCGCCTACACGCCCCTGGTGGAGCCGCTTTCGCTGGATGAGGCATATCTTGATGTCTCCGGGCAGCCGCGCTACGCATGGGATATCGCCAAGGAAATCCGCGCGCGCATTTTTGCCAAGACGGGGCTGACGGGGTCCGCAGGAATTGCACCCAATAAGATGCTCGCGAAGATTGCGAGCGACTGGCGTAAGCCGAACGGCCAATTCGCCGTGCTGCCCGACCAGGTGCAGGAATTTATGCGCGACCTTCCGGTACGGAAGATCTGGGGTATCGGCCCGAAGAGCGCGGAGAAGTTTGCAGCCATCGGCATTCATAAATGTGGCGACCTTCAGCAATTATCTCTCCACGACATGCTGCATCGCCACGGTAAGTGGGGCGAAGAGCTTTATCATCTCTGCCGGGGAGACGATGAGCGAGAGGTCGAGCCCGGACGGTTGCGCAAATCGCTGAGCAACGAGCGGACATATACGGAGAACCTTACGACGGTGGAGGATTGCCTGCGGGCGATTGACGATCTCGTGGAAGAACTGGAAGAGGAACTCCGCAACAAGGCCGCCGACCGCGTGATCCGCAAGGCCTTCGTGAAAATAAAATTCTCCGATTTCACGCGGACGACGCGGGAATGCGTCAGTACAAACCCAACGCGAGAGACTTATGCGGAACTGCTGCGGGCCGCCTATCTGCGAAGCGAGCAGACCGTGCGCCTGCTTGGGGCCGGGGTCCGGTTCGCGGAAGAAGGCGCGGAGGGCGGCGATCCGCAGGGCTTCTTTAACCTTTGAATGGAGAGCTTCTAGGTCCCAGTTTTTTCCGGATTACGTTGAGGTTTTTTTCTGTCGCGGGAAGCATTTTAAGGATGTTGTCCTTTTTGATGAAGACGATGTATTGCGTATTCATAGAGGGAGCAGACTCACTGTAAAAATCACACTTTACGGTGTAGCTCAGAGCGGTATCGGCGGGTAGTTTTCCATCGAGAAAGCTTTGAATGCCAAGTTTTGCGTTTTCGAACGACCACTCTCCCGGCACGCCAAGGCCGGGGCCGCTTCCCAGTGCGCGGAAAGTTCCGATGCCGATGACTGTTGCCTCGCGGATGGCATCATCGATATAGACTGAACTGCCGACGAGCCGTCCGGATGAGAGTTTCGCTTTTACTTTTGCAATGTCGTCTGCGGTGGCGGGAAGCAGCTTTATGATCCGGTTTTGTGCGGAGTTGGAACTCGTGAGAAAAATAATATACGGGGTCTTCACGAGCGGGGCGGATTCCTTCCCGGTCTTTAGTGAATAGTTTACCGTTACTTTTCCGATCAGGCTGCCCTTCAGGGTATCGTGAAGCGTGATCTTTGCATTGTTGAAGTAGTCCGCTCCGGGGGTATCGGAGGTTGCCGCGTTTCCTGATTCCTCGAGTATTCCAATGCCGATAGTGGTGGATGCCTTGATGGCATTATCCGGCGAACGCTCGCTGCCGACGGATGCCGTGTTTGCTTTTGCGGAAACGGCAATCAGAAAAACGGCGAACAAGCCCAGCAGGGCCGGGCTGAAATTTCTCATAATCAGGAATTAAAAATGAATCGTCTTAGCGGGAATTTTCCCGGATTCCGTATTTGCGCTTTATGAATGCATCGATCGAGAAGAGACCGGGGCCAAACGCAAGAATGATCAGCGCGCAAAGCAGGAAGGGGAAAGGAGCCGCCGCTACGAATTTGTCGGAATTGCTGAAGATTCCTTTTATCGCTTCCGGCTCTGCCGTGATGTAGGCAACGAGCATGGTAATAATTACAGGAATGGCAGTAAGCCGTGAGCAAAGGCCTACAACGAGCAGCAGTCCGCCAAAGCACTCGGTCATTCCTGCGAGATAGACATTCAGCGTGGGGAAAGGAATTTGTAGGCTCGTGAAAAACTCCACGGTCTGTGGAATGTTCATAAGCTTTCCTTTTCCCGCCATGAAAAGCTGTATGAAGAAGTAGAGGCGCAGCGCGAGGAGGAGCGGGGATTGCAGGTAGTCCGCGCAGTTGGCAAAGAGTTCGTAGAGGCGGCGGATAAGCTGGATGAGAGTAGTCATGGGTATTGAGGAGTGGGAAGGAATTAACGGCAGAACCAGCCTAGCGAGGACCAGTTTTCAAACCAGCTTTTTATCTCTGCCGGCCAGTCAATATTTTTGCGCCTGCTTGCAGTCACTGCGCGGATGCAGGCGGTCTCGACATCTTTTCCTTTTCCAATGGCGGTGAGGATAGCGAAGGCTTCCGGCTCCAGGCGCTTGTGGTAGAGCGTGTTTTCGTGGCGGTGCACGGCGAGAAAGATCTTCTTTTTCTTTGGCAGGGGGATGCGCCGTTTCTTTGTTTCCGGGGCGGCATCCATGGCATTGCTGGCTTCGGTGCGCAGACCGCCGGACTCGAGATTTTTCAGGGCGATGAGAAATTCATCCACGGCGTAATCGAGTTCCAGCAGGCAGATATACGGCTGGAGGCTAAGGAAGATGCGGCCGGTTTTATTATCGAGAAGGTCATCAGGCGTGACGGGTGGTTTCGCCGCTTCATCAAAGGCGAAAATCTGCGCCCACTCAAAGCGCGTTATGTCGATTGCGAGTGCTTCGCGGGGAGTGATCCATTCCGGTTCATCGCGTAGGAACTGTTCGAGGCGTCGGCCAAGATTCCGCAGGGTGAAGCTCTTCGAGGGGTAGCGCGTTAGATATGCGGTGGCGAGTTTCAGGAATTTGGATCCACCGAGCACAGCCTGGAGGCCGGGGTAATCTTCATACATGCAATCCAGCAGGCGGAACCAGTATTGCCGGTTGTAAAGCTCCAGCCGCTCAAAGGCGCTGAGGCGGTCATTGGGCTTGATGAAGGTGTTTGCCACGACGTCCATATCCGTGCCGGCTGCGGATTTCTTCTGCATGTCCCAATCTGCGGTGAGAGGACGGAAGATCGCCTTCGCCATTGCGCGTTGCACCTTGAGGAGATCCGCGCGGGTGCGAATTTTCTTAAGCGACGGCTTTGGCGACTTTTTGGCTGAGATTTTTTTGGAACTTCCGGGCTTTGAGCGCTTCATGGTGAACTTCGTCGAAGGAGGGAATGTGGTCGTCCCACTCCAGAAGGGTGGCGGTGTGACCGGTGAGTTTTATGGCGTGTGCGTACATCTTCCATACAGGGTCTAAAACCGGATGGTCGTGCGTATCGAGGATGTATTTCTCATACTTCGAATGCCCGGCGATATGGATCTGGCCCACGCGGTGGTGGGGGACATTGTTTAAATAATCGTAGGGATCAAAATTATGATTCTGCGAGGAGACGTAGATATTATTCACGTCGAGGAGGATGCCGCAGTCGGCGCGCTCGACGACTTCGCTGAGAAATTCCCACTCCGTCATATCCGAGGCGTGGAATTCCGCGTAGCTGCTCACGTTCTCCACACAGATGGGGACTTCGAGGTAGTCCCGCGCCTCGCGGATCTTCTGCGCGGTGACACGGGCGGAGGCGAAGGTGTAGGGCATGGGGAGAAGATCGTGCGAGTAGCTTCCATCCACGCTGCCCCAGCAGAGGTGATCGGATAGCCACGGTGTATTCGTGCGCTTCACGAGGCGCTTGAGTTTTTTCAGGTGTTCGCGGTTGAGCTTTTCCGCCGAGCCGAAATAAATGGCGACGCCGTGCTGGACGACGCGATATTGCTCCAGAATGCGGTCGAGGACTTCGAGCGGTCGCCCGCCATCGACCATGAAATTTTCCGAGATGATCTCAAACCAGTCGCAGACCGGTTTCTTCTCCAGGATGTGCTGGTAATGCGGTACGCGCAAACCAAGGCCGATACCGTAATCGGTAAATCCGTTGAAAGCGTTTGCGGGCATGTATTTTTTTAAATACGAAACGGACACCCCTTTCCAGGAGAGCCGCAATTTTATGAAACTGCGGCTCCCCGAAGAATGGGACTAACTCTTACTTGGCAGGTTTAGCTGGTGCGTTTGAGCATCCGCCTTTGCCTTTGCAGGAGTTTTTACCTTTGCAGCCATTGTCACTGGTTTTGCATCCGCCTTTTCCTTTACAGGAATTGTGGCCTTTGCAGCCATTTTGGCCCTTACATCCGCTCTTGCCGCTGCAGGAGCTTGCAGTGTCTGCATAGGAGTGAATTGCAGTGCCCGCGCTGGTGGTCTGGCCTGCTGCGTGTGCCTGGACGGCAAAGGAACCGGTGAGTAGACCTGCGACTGCGGCGCCGGTCAGAAGTGCTTTCGATTTTTTCATCTAATCTATTTTCTTTCTGGTTTGGTTTTGGGTTTTGAAACGCCGCAACTGCCGCCTATGCTTCAGAACGACGCACAAAGGGTTTATTGAAAATTGGAAGGGAAGATCTCAGAGGGAGTTTCAGCATAGGCCTTTTTCACTAAGACAGTCTACGTTTGATTTATTCCTTCGGACGCAAAATATTCTGATTTTTTTAAATCAGGCGCCGGAGCCCTGCTTCTTCGGTTATTCCATCTAACCTAACACTGCGAATAAAGACATGAGAGTAAATACTCTTAGTCATCCATTCAATCAGTTACATAGTAATAAAGTATTCCCCTTACATCATCTATCCAGATTTTTGGCTGCCACCCGAAACCAAACCCGGCAACTACTCCTTTTGAAATATTATTAACGTCGAACCAATTAATTTTGAGATCTTTACTCTCAGGTCGGATGGCATGACTTAGAGGGCTAAATTCAGGAATCCGATAATATCCTCCTTGTTTCGATCTCTCTTCAAATATTAACTGCGCAGCCTTATAACAATCTTTGATCGGAGCTTCAAAGCGGACGAATTTTTCGGTAAATTGTCCCCCCTTATACATAGCATATTGAACATTTGTAGCGCTCTTTGGTAATGGAATATGGCAGTACTTTACAGCAACCTCCCGAGAAACAGGCCTATTGCTTTGTATAATAGTTTGTCCAAACCACCATTTTACGAAGCCTACACAAAATATAATACTACAAATTAACCCCAATAACAAAATTGCGGGAATACCGATTTTTACAATTTTATTGATTTTACAACTCCTTAGGCGGCACTTTCCGCGTATCCAGCCCGGGGACGGAATCGATGTTCAGAAACGCACAGGCTCCTTCCATCGTGGAGAACGCTTCCAGAGAGTGCTTGTGAGCGAGTGCCTTCTTATAAAGTAGAATAAAGGCGGTGCCGACCGTGGAATTGGTGATGACAGCCCACTTGGCGTGGCTGCAGGATTTTTGTTCGCTGAAAAACTTAATCAGCACCTGAAGGTCGGAAGTGGTGATATGGAGTGTCGATTCTCTCAGGTCGAGGATGCCATTGTAGGAAACGGAGTAGCGGGGGTCCGCCCACAGGGTCTGTGTGCTGGAGAGAATATCCTCGAGGGAAAACTTTCCGGTATAACGTTGAAAGATCAGGGATTTTTCCGGAAAGATATCGTAGAAAAGCGTAATATCCGTGTCGTCTTGTTCCGTGGTCACCACAGGAAAGGAGAGCTGCTCGTTTTTCATGGAAAGGCTTACCACTGTTTCGGATTGAACTTTTGTTCACCAAATCGCAAAAAGGAAAAAATCTTGGCCGCGCACAGTCCGATCAGAGCGACGCAGGCGAGGAAAATGAGGAATCCTGTAAAGATGTGGCCCCAGGTCATCCCGATCAGATGAAGGTCGCCGCTGCGGGCTTCTTCATCGTTGCTGTTCTCATGTAGGGTGCCCAGCGCCGTTTGAGCGCTGAAGTGGTTTTCCTGGATGCCCTTGCTGCGCGCTGATGCCATGGGCGTGATGTGAACGTCGCGAATCGAGGTGGCATTGTTAACCGCCCCGGTTTGTGCTACCGAAGTGGTCCAGGCGTTACAAAGGAATAGAACAATCGTAAAAAACTGAAGCAATCGTTTCATTCTATCCTTAACAAGAGTTGACACAGGTCCTTTAAAGGGTAATAAGTGTTACATTAACAAGTAAATAAGTTACGAATGTTTCAATTCTTACCAAATGTTTTATCCTCGAACTGCACTGTTGTAAACAACCGTTCCTTATTCCTTGGATTTTCAGTGTGGCTTAAACCACTATGAAAAACAACCGTTTACATAATTTAGAGAACGATTGTTTCTCCCGGCGTCTCGAGCAACTCATGCGCGGCAAGCACCTGAAGCCAGCCGCCCTTGCACGGGAGATCGGCATCTCCCATGTCGCGGTGAAGAATTATCTCGAAGGCCGTATTCCCGATACCAAGCTGCTCTACCAGCTTGCCAGGTTCTTCGGTGTATCCATGGAATATCTCCTTACCGGAACCGTCACCGTGGATGCGGCAAAGGACTCCGTGCCGGGAATCTCCGATTTGCTCGACAAGGAGGGCGTGAGTTCGCTCAAGGGCAGCCTCGTCTCGGTGATGAACTACGAATTCCGCGCTCCGCTCAATGGTATCCTCGGATTTACCGATCTCCTTTCCGAAAGCGCCCTCAGCAAGGAGCAAAAGGAACACGTCTCCATGATCCGTGAAAGTGGAGACATTCTGCTCAAAAAATTAAACGATCTTCTCGAGATCGCCAGTGCGGATTCCGGCGAGGGAGTCGCAAATACCGAGGGCTCCGCCGCAACGCAAGTGCCCGCCTCCACCCGTCGTGCCCTCATCGTGGAGGACGACCCTACTTCCCGAAAGCTGCTCCTGCGCATGCTGAAGAATTTCGGCATTGAGGCCGACTACGCCGCCAATGGCCACGCCTGTCTGG
>JBDSIH010000036.1:0-3500 GCA_039918055.1 Chthoniobacterales bacterium | reverse complement strand
ATAAGCATAGATACGGAAATTAGCATTTCATCGGACAACCAGATTGCAGATATGAACATCGTGATTGCCTACGGAGAAAATAAAATTACCACGAGTGTGGGAATAAAAAATGGAGGCATTAAATTTGTGGGAACCATGACTGACCTCTCCGGCAAGGGATCGACAGGATTTGTTTTTCTCACCGCTGCATTTGCCGGATTAACGCCTGCAAATGATTTTGTCTCGAATTCATCGGAATCAATTCAGGTATCACCTGCTACAGGTTCCCGTACGCCGATGCCGGCTGGCATTATCCAAGGTCCGAAGAGTCAGTAGCTTAATCTTATTTAAGAAAAACGTGTAGGTATTCTACCATTGTAATCATTTTTCTCAGTACATCTGATCTTGTGGTATTTAATGTGAAGCCATCTTGCAGAAATTCCATTTCGGGTTTAAAACCCTCGCATGGCTGAATTACCCCCTTTGACCAGAGACCAGCGCAAAGTCGATGCTGACCATCTGAAGCTGCTTGCGATATTTCACTTTGTTGGCGCAGGACTTGCTCTTCTGGGCATCCTTTTCCTCTTCGGTCATTACATGATACTTCACACCGTTTTTGATAATCCGGCCATGTGGAAGAACTCCCAGCAGGGGCCGCCACCAATGGAATTCTTTTCCATGTTCAAATGGTTTTATCTGGCGTTCGGTATCTGGTTCCTGATTTTTGGCATTCTGAACGTGCTTTCCGGCCTCTTCCTTCTGGGAAGAAAGCATCGGATGTTTTCGCTAGTCGTAGGTGGCATCAATTGTGTGCATATCCCATTTGGAATGGCGCTCGGTATCTTTACGATCATCGTTCTCCTGCGCGATTCGGTGAAGGAGATTTATGAGAGTTGAAAATTCGAAAATTGCTTATCCAGCGTTGGCATTGGCAATCATGTTGCTTCTGGGAGGCTGTTCAAAGTCGGAATGGTGGGTGGGCACATGGCGCGTTGATCGGCCTTATACCGAGCAGCATATGGTGGTAGCCACTCCCGCCCCACAGGTAAGCAACGGAACTAATAAAATGGCAACAGCGATGCAGGGACTGGGCAACGGGCTGGCGAAAGGCATGTTATCGCTGATGATGGCAGTAATGGAAAACGCGGACCTCACCATCACACAGAAGCAGTTCATGCTATTAAAGGACGGAGCTGGAACTGCTAAGGATTACACCGTAATTGAGCGGCCATCATCAAACAGCGTGATCTTGAAAGTCGGAAATGATGTAAGCACTTACACGCTGGAGGGTGATCATATGAGTGCCGCAGTAGCTGGGGTGTCAGACGCAAAAATTTATTTCAAACGGGTGAAGTGAGTTTTCAATAATTTAAGGTAATAGCGGCCACTGATCGTTCACATTTGCAAACGACACAGAGGTCGTCCCTCCATTGAGAATCAAATCTTAGGCGGCCTTGCGTCGGAACATCCACATTGCAGCGCTCAGGGTGAAGATGGAGATTACTATAAGTGGCCAGACGTTTTCGACGATGAAGCTGAAGGGGACGTCTTTGAGGAAGATGCTTTTGGCGATGTTCAGGAAGTGGCGAAGCGGATTTGCCCACGTGATGACCTGAAGCCACTGGGGCATATTATCGATGGGGGCGGTAAAGCCGGATAGAAGGACGGCGGGCATCATGAAGCAGAACACGCCGAGAAAGGCCTGCTGCTGTGTGGTGCAGACGGACGAGATCAGGAGACCGAAACCGACGAGGGCGGTGACATAGAAAATCATGCTGCCATAAAGGTAGAAGAGGTTTCCTTCGAAGGGGATGCCGTAAAAAAAGATGCCGGCCACGAGAACAATGCTGGCCTGGAACATGGCGACGAGCAGAGCAGGGATGGCTTTGCCAATCATGATCATCTCGGGAGTGAGCGGCGAAACGAGAAGCTGATCGAACGTTCCCTGCTCGCGTTCGCGGGCGACGGAGAGCGACGTCACAATCAGAGTTCCGATCGTCGTGATGGTTGCGATCAGACTTGGGATCAGGAAGTAGATATATTCCAGGTTCGGATTGAACCAATGGCGGACGACAATCTTCGAGGGGAGGGGGTGTCCTGCGGCCTGCGCGCGATCCATCATGTAGTCCTGCACCATCTGCTCGACGTAGTTCAGGGCGATCTGTGCGCTGTTTGAATGGCGTCCGTCGAGAATTGCCTGAATAGCAACTGGGCGTCCACTCGCAAGGCGTCGCGAGAAGTCATTGGGAAACTGAATAGCGACAAGCGCCTGTTGACGCTCGATCACGCGGGTGAGTTGCTCATCATTTTCAAGCATGATGAAATGCGTGAAGGCTTTTGCGCCTGCAAAGCGCTGCATGAGCTCGATGGATGCCGCGCCGCCATCCTGATTCATCACGGCAAGGGTGGCATGGCGGACTTCCAGCGTCGCTGCTGCGGGATAGACGATAATCTGGATGATCACGGGCAGGATGAGCAGCTTGCGTCCCTGCGGATCGCTGAGCAGGACCTGTAGTTCTTTTACGACGAGGGTGCGAATGCGGTGCAGAATTTCCAGAAAACTTTTCATTCCATTCTCCTACGGGTATTGCGCGCAGTGAGAGCGAGGAAGAAAATCGAAGCGCCGATGAGAAACAAAATATCCGGGATGAGCACCGCCATGATATCGCCCGCCTGGAAGAGTGTCTGGATGGCGTCCACAAAATAACGCGCGGGAATAAAGTAGGTAATGATGCGAATCGGCCACGGCATGCTGGCGATTTCAAAGATGAAGCCCGAGAGAAGCATGCCGGGGAGGAATGCCGCATTCAGCGCGGCCTGGGCGGCATTAAACTGGCTGCGATTTACAGTGGAAATGGCGAGTCCCATTCCCAGTACGCTGAGTAGAAAGAAAGTGCCGACGATGAAGAGCATCCACGGCGATCCGCGGAAGGGAACGCCAAGAATGAAAGTGGCCACGCCCGTGCAGAGGAACAGCGAGCTGATTCCGATGACGTAGTAGGGGATCAGTTTGCTGAGGAGAAATTCCGTGCTGGTAATAGGGGAGGCGAGTAGTGCCTCCATGGTTCCACGCTCCCATTCGCGCGCCACCACGAGCGCAGTGAGCAGCGCGCCAATGACCGTCATGATAATCGTGATGGAACCCGGGATGAGATAGTTGCGGCTTTCCGCGGATGGATTAAACCAGAAGCGCGGTTCGATGGAGATGAGCGGGTTGGGATTTTCTCCGCGATCATCGGCGCGTTCCTGCTGCCATGTTTGCCATGCACCCATGGTGTAACCTTCCACGAAGTTCGCCATATTCGGTTCCGCCCCATCCGCAACAACCTGTAGGGGCGCGGTCGAGGAGCGTTGCTTCATCTTCTCCGAAAAGTCCTGACTGATAACGATGAAGCCGCGGATTTTGCCGTCGGTAATGGCGCGTTCCACGGCGTTCCTTGTGGGGTAGTCCACAATATCCAGATACGGCGATCCGCGGAAGGGAACGCCAAGAATGAAAGTGGCCACGCCCGTGCAGAGGA
>JBDSIH010000035.1:0-8010 GCA_039918055.1 Chthoniobacterales bacterium | reverse complement strand
GTTCGATGCGCGCTTTGGGGATCTCTTCGGAAAGCGTTCGTGTATCCTGTGGTCTTTCACTGGAGGAGGACGAAGCAGATGCGACTATTCGCCTTTCCTCTTTTATTCCCAGACTCGCCAGGGCAACTGCAATGGAATGCGCACACAGCATCCCCCTCTCCCTGGAATCTCTGCAGGCACAGAGATTATCCATATCCGTAGCGGAATTCATCTTCAGCCCTGCCAGGAACGTCTTCCCCATATCCCGCACCATTCCTTTTACAATGGGCGGTTCATAGACTGATTCCTGCACTCTGCCTCCGGCAAGCAACTGCCTAGCTTGCTTAAAAGCCTGCCATCCCGCAGCGGATTGGAGAAGTTTTTCAGTAATAGGAACCATTGGCTGTTTTGTTGTGCGCCATCCGGCGCGTACGGACAAGCCGCAAATATCGCGGTCGGTTTTAGATTGAAGACATACGGCACTCCCTTCAAGATTCGCACCTCTTGCAAATGGAAAACCGAATTGATCAACGCTTTGCCGCCCTTCAGAAATCCGGGAAGAAAGGATTTGTCGCCTATATCTCCGCCGGAGATCCGAATCTCGATGCGACGCTGGAACTTGCTCTGGAGTTTGATCGAATTGGCGTCGATGTGCTTGAGCTGGGCATTCCTTTTTCCGACCCCCTTGCCGATGGTGTGGTGAATCAATCCGCAGCCCAGCGTGCGCTTGATGGTGGAAGCACGCTGCCAAAGATTTTGGAGACGATTAAAAAACTTCGGAAGCAATGCGAAATTCCAATCGTTTTATTTACGTATTTGAATCCGATCTACGCGTACGGCTATGAGAAGTTTCATAAAGATGCCGCCGCTGCCGGCGTGGATGGAATGCTTGTCCTTGATATGCCGCATGATGAAGAGGCTCGTAATTCGGAACTTCATAAAACATCGTCGCTGCGCATGATCCGCCTGATTGCACCAACTACTTCTCCTGAACGCATGACAACTATCTGCGGCAATGCCGAAGGATTTATTTACTACGTTTCGCGCGAAGGTGTGACGGGTGAACAAACGCAGGTTTCCGGGTCCATTTCTGCACAGATCGAAGAAATTCGACGTCATACGAAATTACCGATCGCGGTGGGATTTGGTATTTCCACACCCGAACAGGCAGGAAACGTTGCAAGCCAGGCCGATGCTGTCGTTGTCGGAAGCGCAATCGTCCGCCGCATTGGCGAACAGGGTAAATCCGCCACTCTGATCTCGCAGATTGGCGATTTCGTGCGCCCTCTGGTGGACGCTGTAAAATCTGCCTCTTGATTTCCGCCTGAAAAAGCCGTTCAGTTAACCCAAGATATATCCATTATGCTCGTCTTTACGAAAATGAACGGAGCCGGAAACGACTTCGTATTGCTCGACAATCGCAAGAAGCACCTAGCATTGCCCGGTGAACAAATTGCGCAACTCTGTGATCGTCACCGTGGCATTGGCGCCGATGGTGTTCTCATTGTCGAAGAGCCGGAAAGCGGCGCAGACTTTCGTATGCGCTATTACAACAGCGATGGCGGAGAGGCCGATATGTGCGGAAATGGGGCGCGTTGTTTCGCCCGCTATGCAAGCCGTCTGACGGGTGGAAAATCCCGCGTCTCGTTTGAAACGCTTGCCGGAATCATCCATGCCGATTGCCTGGGCAACCAGGTGCGCATTCAGATGAGTAAGCCGCATTCCCATCAGTCAGCCGTTTCTCTTGAAGTAAATGGCCAGACGCTGGAAGTGCACTCTATTAATACCGGTGTTCCGCATGCGGTCATTTTTGTCGATGATCTTGAAAATACCTCCGTGCATGAGCTTGGAAATGCTATTCGCTTTCATCCGCACTTCGCGCCAAAAGGAACGAATGTGAATTTTGTAAAAGCGTCGACATCCAGTAATATCGCGATCCGGACCTATGAACGCGGAGTGGAAGCCGAAACGCTCGCCTGCGGAACCGGCGTGGTGGCAAGTGCTCTTATCCATCATCTTGCGCACGGCGCGGCCGCCCCGGTCATGGTCAGCGTTCGAGGTGGCGATAATCTTGAGGTCCTGTTTAAGGGTACGGCGGAAGATTTTAATAATGTGACACTAACCGGTCCCGCAGATTTCGTATTCGACGGCACCATCGATCTGAGCTAGGAATTTCCTCTTATGTTCGAAGGAACCCATACCGCACTCGTCACTCCCTTTAAAAATGGAGATATCGACTGGAAGGCTTATGCCATCCTGATCGAATCCCAGATCGCGGCGGGTATTTCCGGAATCGTTCCCGTGGGAACAACCGGCGAGTCCCCTACCCTCACGCATCCGGAGCACAGCCTTGTGATTAAGTGTGCAGTCGAAGCGGCAAAAGGTCGCTGCAAAGTCATTGCCGGCACTGGGTCGAACTCCACCGCTGAAGCAATCTCCCTTACTAAAGAAGCGGAAAAAATCGGCGCCGATGCCGTATTGCTCGTGGCTCCTTATTATAACAAACCTTCGCAGGAAGGACTGTATCGTCATTTTCAGGCCATCGCGAAATCCGTAAAGATTCCGATTATACTTTATAGTATTCCCGGACGTTGCGGCATTGAGATTGCAGTGGAAACCGTCGTCCGTCTTGCAAAAGACTGCCCGAACATTGTCGCCATCAAAGAAGCCGGAGGAAGCGTGGAGCGTGTGAGTGCGTTGCGCCTTGCTCTCCCTGACAGTTTTGAAATTCTTTCCGGTGATGATTCATTGACATTACCGTTCCTTTCAGTGGGCGCGGTCGGCGTTATCAGTGTCGCGTCCAATTTAATTCCTGCAGAAGTCGCCGGCATGGTGAAGAGCTGGCTTGATGGCAATACCGAAGAAGCCTTTGCCCGCCATCGCAAATATTACACGCTCTTTAAGGATCTATTTATTGAGCCCAATCCTGTGCCCGTTAAATTCGCGCTTTCCCTGCAGTCGTTGATGACGCCGGAAGTGCGCCTGCCCCTTTGCGAAATGACGGAGCCTAATCAAAAAAGACTGCATGCTCTTTTAAAGGATCTTCAACTCGCCTCGTGATCATGGCCCCTTTAAAACTTCTCATTAACGGAGCAAAGGGTCGCATGGGTCTTGCGCTCATTGATTGTGCCTCCCGCGATTCTGAACTTGTCGTTACAGCCAAAGTGGATGAAACCGAGGACTTCGCCGGGGCGCTTGCCTCGGTGGATGCTGTCATCGATTTTACCTCCGCACATGCCACGGCGGATATTGTCAGAAAAACTGTTGAGGCCGGAAAGATACTCGTGATCGGAACAACCGGTCAGGACGACGCAACGCGTAAGCTCATTACCGATTCCGCAAAGCGCATCCCCATTGTCTTTGCGCCAAACTTCAGTGTGGGCGTAAATACTCTTTTCTGGCTTACTCAGAAAGCTGCGGAAATTCTTGGTCCGGACTTCGACCTCGAAGTCGTCGAAATGCATCATCATTTAAAAAAGGACGCCCCAAGCGGCACCGCCCGTCGACTGGCAGAGATCCTCACCGAGGTCCGTAAATTAAGCTATGATACCGATGTGCTTCATGGTCGTCATGGCATTGTCGGTGCCCGTACAAATGCGGAAATTGGAATGCATGCCATCCGCGGCGGCGACGTCGTCGGCGACCATACCGTCATCTTTGCAA
Organism: Chthoniobacterales bacterium; assembly: GCA_039918055.1. Taxonomy (GTDB): domain Bacteria; phylum Verrucomicrobiota; class Verrucomicrobiia; order Chthoniobacterales; family JBDTJR01; genus JBDTJR01. The sequence continues at coordinate 4,368 of JBDSIH010000035.1, read as the reverse complement.
CCCAGGGGGAACGCCTGGAGCTTACCCATAAGGCATCCAGCCGGGATACTTTTGCGGTCGGGGCCCTTCGTGCCGCAAAATGGGCAAGCACCCAGCCCCCCGGCCTGTATGATATGCAGGACGTCCTGAAGCTTCGTTAGTTTCTCATTTATGAGAACAGGCATTGCGCTTGGCAGTAACCTGGGAGACCGGCTCAAAAATCTTCAGGAAGCAACGTCTTATCTGGCGTCCCTATCCCTACCCGGCCAGCCATTTCTGGTTTCTCACGCCATTGAAACCAATCCGGTAGATTGCCCGCCGGATTCACCTGTCTTTTTAAATGCGGCCGTCGAAATTGAATTTAAAGGGGACATTTTTGATTTATTGCGTAAACTTCAGGCCTACGAGCAATCCCGGGGACGCCCGTCCCTTCATGCCAAAAATGCTCCTCGAACGATCGATCTTGATATTCTCTATTGCGACAATATGACCCTCAAAGATCCTGTCCTTATTTTGCCACACCCACAATTAGCTACCCGTTCCTTTGTCCTTATCCCATTAGCAGAAATCTCCCCACAAAAAATTATACCCGGACAATCCAAATCCATATTGGAGCTGAAAGGTAAAATTTCCAATAATTTAGACAAATATATATCATATAATATTATTTAGATAATAGCCTTACGATATTTAATACTTTTTTTATATAAATATGAATTTAAATGCTTTTCAGCAAAAATTTGTCGATCAAAAGGCAAGAGGCCATAAGATTGCCGCTTTGACTGCTTACGATTATCCCCTCGCCCGCTTTTTGGAAGAGTCGGGGGTTGATATGATTCTTGTCGGGGATTCCCTGGCAATGGTCTGCTTGGGACATATTGACACAACCCATATCACCTTGGATGAAATGGTTCATCACACCAAGGCAGTGGCTCTCGGCGCACCAAATAGCCTTCTCGTTGCCGACCTCCCCGCCGGAACCTATGAAACTCCAACGGAGGCATTGCGGTCCGGTTCCAAGCTTATCGAAGCCGGGGCAAAGGCTGTGAAACTGGAAGGCGGTGTGGTCTGTGCACCCCAGATTAGGATTTTAGTAGAAGCGGAAATTCCGATTTTAGCACATATTGGCATGCTTCCCCAATCGATTCGGGAAGAAGGTGGCTATCGTATTAAAGGTAAAAGTCCGGAACAGATCACCGCGCTCATCGAAGATGCGAAGGCAGTGGAAGCCGCGGGCGCTTTTGCCGTAGTACTTGAAACGGTGACTTCCGATGCGGCGCGTCAGATTTCGCAGAGTCTTGCCATTCCCACCATCGGCATTGGCAGCGGCGAGGAATGCGACGGGCAGATTCTCGTGACCTCAGACCTGCTGGGCCTCTTTCCCTGGTTTAAGCCGAAGTTTGTTACGTCCAAGCTTGATCTGGCCTCCGAAATTAGGACGGCTGTCAAAAGTTACTGCGATGAAGTTCACAGCTTGCCTAAAAAGGATTAATTGATAGGAACTGCATCTGTGAAAGTTTTTTTGGCGGCTTTAATTGTAACCCTTGTATCCACCATCTGCCATGCGGAGCTTCCCCCATCGGCCTATGAGGCGAAGCAGGCAGCCGCTACGCAACAGCTCAAAATACAGATTTTACGCGTAAATATTGAACCTGGGGATAAAGCGGATACGCAAAAAGTTGAGGCATTGGCACGGGTCGATCAGGTGATACGCACCAATGCGCAGATTAAATTAAATGACTTAATCACCATTATTTATACCGTTACGCACCATCCCAGCGGATGGGCAGGCCCAGGAGAAATCCCCATTCTTCAGGAAAATCAGTCGCTTCCCGCTTATCTGACCTCTATTCCCGAATCAAAAAACTTTGCGCCTGCAGCGGGACGAATGAGCTTTATTAATTTTTAAGACGCATACCTTCCTTTGCCTTCCCCCCTTCAATCTCTGCATGAACGTTCTGCGGATGCCCGGCGTGCGGTCATCGTCAGTATTTCTACAAATTCGATTTTCGCTTTTGGGAAGATTGCTGCCGCAATACTAGGCCACTCCCAGGCGCTTCTTGCGGATGGAATCGAATCCCTGCTGGATATCATAAGTTCGGGGTTTGTATGGGGCGCCCTGAAATATGGTGCCAAACCGCCGGATGAAAATCATCCTTATGGCCATGGGAAAATAGAGTCGCTGGCAGGCGTCGCCGGATCTCTGCTACTGCTTCTGGCCGGCATTCTCGTTGGTTACCACAGCTTGCGGGAAATTTTTCTCACATGGAGTGATCCGGGTTATAAGCCTCCACACCCGGAACCTTTTACTATGGGGGTGCTGCTCGTGGTGATCATTGGTAAGGAGTTTCTATTTCGATATATTCTTCATCACGGCAGGAAGGCCGGAAGCTCCGCCATGGAAATGGATGCATGGCATCACCGTTCCGATGCGATCACTTCTATTGCAGCCTTTATAGGAATTGGAATCGCTCTGGTTGGCGGACCGAATTACGCATCGGCAGACGGATGGGCTGCGCTCTTCTCCTGCCTTATCATCGGTTATAACGGACTTCGAATGATGCGCAAATCTATCGGAGAAATGATGGATGAAAGTGTTTCCGAAGAAATCATTTCACACGTTTATGAAATTGCCTGCCTCGTTCCAGGTGTTATACGTGCGGAAAAATGTCGTGTACGCAAAAGCGGATTAGTCCTTATAGCGGATCTGCATATTCAGGTAGATGGAGATCGTACCGTGCGGGAGGGGCATGCTATCTCCCACACCGTGAAAGACCGACTCCTGGAATCCGACCTGCCCTTTGCTGATGTCACCGTTCATATAGAACCGGTGGACTAAAAGCGTTAAGCCTCTTCTGTAAAAACACCAATAGTGCGGAACTTCTCGTAACGTTGAGCGAGTAGTTTATCCATCGGCACCTTGGAAAGCTCCTTCAGAGCCGCTACCACCGTTTTCTTCAGACTTTCGGCAGCCTGGTCAGGATCATGCTGGGCACCGCCCATTGGTTCCGGAATGACATCATCGATGATCTTAAATTCTTTCAGATCATTTGCGTTAAGCTTGAGCGCTTCCGCAGCTTCAGGAGCATGTTTGCGATGCTTCCAGAGAATGGCCGCGCAGCCTTCGGGGCTGATAACGGAATAATAGGCATTCTCAAGCATGTAAACGCGATCGGCAATACCGATACCCAAAGCGCCACCTGATCCGCCCTCACCAATCACAATGGAAATAATCGGCGTGCGTAGAAGCATCATCTCGCGCAGATTTACAGCGATAGCTTCGGCAATGTGACGTTCCTCAGCACCCATGCCGGGATAAGCTCCGGGAGTGTCAATCAAAGTTACAATCGGAAGACCGAATTTTTCCGCCATCCGCATCAGACGCAGGGCCTTGCGGTAACCTTCGGGATGCGCGCTGCCGAAATTGCGTAGAACGTTTTCCTTCACATCGCGTCCTTTTTGATTTCCAAGGACTACGCAGGGAATTCCATCAATTTTTGCAAGACCGGCCGGGATGGCCTTATCGTCACCAAAAAGACGATCTCCATGTAATTCGACAAAATCCGTGAAGCACCGCTCAATATAGTCCAAAGCGAATGGGCGCGCGGTATGACGCGCGATTTGCACTCTTTGCCAGGAAGTCAGCTTAGAGTAAACTTCCTTGCGTGTGACCTCAATTTTTTCCTGCAGGCGCTTAACTTCAGGATCAATATCCAGGTCCTGGCCTGCGGCGTGCTTGCTCAGTTCCTCAAGCTTACGCTCAAGATCCAGAATTGGTTTTTCAAATTCGAGAGGTAGGACTTTCATGACGTTACTCAATCTTTACCGGTGTGCCCTTATTGACGAGAGCGAATATCTCATCAATATCCGGACGGTTTAAAACGATTCCTCCAGGCATGACTACATCCGTCCCCGCGGTTGCAGCCTCGGGTGCACTGCGAATAATAATGCCCGCACTCGAAAGCATAATCCAGCGATCACTGCCGCCATACTCCTTACTTCCAAAAGCCACACGTTTATCTCCCTGCAGGGAAGCTTTTTCCTTCACCTGCGTGGTGGTCGGGCTCCCCGCCGAGCCCGAGCCTTTGAACGACACAATCGGATATTCTTTTAATAATCTTCCATCATCCTGCAACTCCAGAGTGGCTGCCTTTCGGTTAATCGTGATACTCGGCTGAACCTTCGGAACAAGCAGCACCTGGCCGATTTGCAGGTTGATCGACGACATGTTGTTGGCGCGGTAAATAAGGTCTACGCTGGCTTTTGTTTTACTCGCAATTTTCACAAGGGCATCTCCCTTTACGACCGTATACTCTTCCTTATTTGGAGCGCGGAAATCCGAAAAGAGCATTTGGATATTAAGATCCCCTACTGCCTTCTTGGCTTCGG
>JBDSIH010000034.1:0-3563 GCA_039918055.1 Chthoniobacterales bacterium | reverse complement strand
AACGCAAGTTTGAACTGGGTGCCATACTGTCGGCTTCATATTCCTCCAACACAATTACTACTTCTAAGAATCGCTGTTACTACGTTTGCTTCTCCTATTAAGTAGATATTCCGCACATTGTGATGGTAGTATGATTTATTCATGAATCCTTCCAATGCGTTGCGCAGTCCTTTGAGCTCCGAGTTCATCATTATGCGCATTGATAGTGGGGTGGTTGACCCCACGTGCCAGGATCGGGTTGCCATTGAGGAACCGCTGGAAATTCGCGTCGAAGGAAAAAGCATCGCGGTTGTTATGCGGACGCCCGGGCATGATCAGGAATTGACGGCGGGGTTTTTACTATCCGAGGGATTGATTGCGCAACGTTCCGATGTCTTTGAAATTTCCGAATGTCCCAGCGTGCAGACCGAGGAGGCGAAAGGGAATGTGATCGACGTATTGCTAAAAAATCCCAATCCCGAAAAAATCGCGGCACTTACGCGGCATGTCTTTACCTCGTCAAGTTGCGGTATCTGTGGCAAGGCGACCATTGAGTCGGTCATGGAAAAGCATCCGCATTTTCCGGTCAATATCACAATTGCGCGCGATATTTTATTCTCCCTTCCCGACAAGCTTGCTGAAAAGCAGAAGACCTTTCAGGAAACCGGCGGGCTTCACGCCAGCGCGTTATTCGATCTTGCGGGCAATCTCCTCACGCTTCGCGAAGATGTGGGACGGCATAACGCACTGGACAAAGTCATCGGTCACGCATTGATGGAAAATAAAATATCGCTAAGCGAAACGATCCTTCTCGTCAGCGGGCGTGTCTCTTTTGAAATCGTGCAGAAAGCCCTAGTGGCGGGAATTCCCTGCATCGCAGCGATTTCCGCGCCGACGAGCCTCGCGATCAAGCTCGCGCAGTCTTCGGAAAGAATCCTCGTCGGATTCCTGCGAGGGTCGCGGATGAATATCTATTCCGGAGAAAAACATATAATATCATAAACAGGATGCGCCCTAATCTGGATTTTGGCTTTCGCCTGTTTTTGACTTTGATTCTTGGCGCCTTAATAGGGGCGGATCAAGGCCTTGCGAATGATCTGCCGAAGTTTGAGGGAAACAGCATTCCTCTTCCTCCGGAGCAATCGAAACCATGGACACCGCCTACGACGAAAATACCACCAGATGGTCTTAGCGCGATTGCGGAATTATTTAAGCAGGGGCTGGCCGACCCTCGCGGTTGTGAATATCGGGAGATCGAAGTGGTTACGGGAACCTGTAGCGGTTTTTTTCAAATTATTAAAACGCACGGATGGGTGTTGCCGTCGCAGGATAAACAGAAGTTTGGAGTTTGCTGGAGTGGGCTTGTTTACCCACTGGTATCGGTTAGCGCAAAGGCCGGTTTGCACGCGGATATTGAGGAGGTGCTGAAGCGGGATGCGGAGCAACTTGATGAGGGTCGGCATCGGTATGCGGAATCCGAAAAACAGCGCGAGGATCAGACAAAGCGCAAAGGGCAGAAATATGATGCCGTTAATTGGCCATTGCGGTGGAACACCCAGGCAATTTCAGAACCGGACAATGTGGCTTATAATAGCATGCACCCCATCAAGGCCGTGTTACTATTCCGTGCCGGGGAAACGGAATTGGCGGAAAAGATATGGCAGCAGTGGTTCGGCGCACAGCAGCAGGAAAACGTAATAGATCCCTATCTTCCGCTTGCGCAGAATTGGGTATGGGCACTCTTTGATCGAGCGCTTTGTGCACACATGCGAGGAGATGATCATCTTGCTTTGTTAAGTGCCGAAGTGCTTTTGCCGATTCAAAAGACCGTGGAGGATAAAGCTGCGGAACGCAATATCCCACGTCCGCAAAATACCGGTAACGAGCCAAGGCTGATGCCCTATATCAGTTTTCTCGGCCAACTTCCCGCGCTGATCGCCGATGAGGAACGGCGATTGCAGGAGGGTGTCTATACTCCTGTATTGCAAATAAATCCACCTCCGCCACCGAAAGATTACATCGCGGATTTGATTCGGGATCTTGAACATGTTTCCGCAAGACAGCAAGCCCAGCCCGGAGGGGTTCATTTCACCAGTGACCCTATTGCCAAGGCCCTGATAGATGCGGGAACCGCTTCCGTGGAACCGCTGTTGCTTTGTCTGGAAAATGACACCCGTCTTACGCGCTCTGTTCAATACGGAAGAGATTTTTTCCCAGCCCGGACCATCCTTGGTGTGCCTGAAGTTGCTTACGCTATTCTGCAAGAGATCCTGCAAACACGAGTTTTCAATGGAGAAGCCATTCGGGATCGGCTGGATCCCCAAAAAGCGCAGGGCCACAAAGAGGTGGCGGACAACATCCGTGCTTACTGGGGAAAATATAAGAATCAGCCTATTGAAAATCGGTGGTATGAAATTTTAAACGACGACACATCCTCCCCGAGACAATGGCTGGAAGCGGCGGCAAATATTGTTCAGAGCACCGATCTCAAAGAAGAATACGCAACTACCTTCGGAATCTACATTTCCAGCACATCCTCTAAACCAGACGTGATTCCACCTATGAAGGGGGAGTCTTTGCGTGCAAAAACGAATCCCAGTGTCTCGGAGCTGTTCGTCAAAAGAATGAAGGGCCTCAGTGTCTCGATGAATCAATCTCTTGATACCAATCTGGAAATGAAAACCCAATTGGGCCTGACGCTGGCGAAATGGGATGGCGAACACCATATAGAGGATTTGCGAAGTTTGTCTGATATTTGGAAGGCACGTATGGCCAACCCCAAAGCTGGCGACAGCCGGGAGCAGGCACTCTCTAAGATAGTGATTATTTATAAGGCGCGTATTCTTGCGAAGGATCCACAAGCCTTATCCGACTACGCCGCCTGGGTAGTTGCGATTCCGCGAGAGAATTTAGGATATTCGTTATCCAGCCTTTTCGATATTATATGGCAACACCCGGAAGAGCCCGTCATTCAGCAGACGGCAGAACAGCTTTTCGGTAATAAAAATTCTCCATGGGTGCCACTATACGGCAGGCGTGGTGGAGATATCGGGGGCTTGTTACATTCACCGCTTATTGGCATGCCCGCGTTTCAAAAAGAACTCTTTCGCGGATTGAATGACAAGTCGACAGCAGGTTCCATCATTCTGAAAAAAAATCAGAATGAGAGTGTCAGCATCGATGCGGATGAAAGCAGCATTGCAAGAACTAGTTACTATCTAACGGATCCTTTTGCGTCTGCGATAGGTTTAATTTCCTATTTTCGGATGTGCGATTTATACGCCTATGAAATTTCACAGAGCGAAGGAGCACCCAAATTCCAACTATATTGGCCGGAGAAAAAAAGAAATGCAGCCGTCGCCGAATGTATACGGTTTCTCAAAAAGTACGGTGATCTTTATCAATACCAGCGCGATGCCAATAAAGAAGGTGACCCGCGTAAAGCGGACATCCATTTTCCGCAACTGGATCATCCCGCAACACCAAAGGACCTGGAGAATAATGCCGCAATCTTCGTGTTACGCGGGAAAAATCGGCTTTGGAAAATGCCGAATTTCCCCATGAAAGCTTCATGGAAGACGCTT
>JBDSIH010000033.1:0-5915 GCA_039918055.1 Chthoniobacterales bacterium | reverse complement strand
AGAAAATCCGTCTTTTGAGCCAGTACCGCCGCTTTTCCTACGCGCCATTTGTCGATTTCAATCCTCAAACATACGAAGTGGTTCTCGACGGCATTTCCGCAGCACGGGGTGTGGATGCAATCCCCGTCATAAAGCCTTTTGTCCCTCCGCCGGGCTGGAAGGATCATATTGCACTTTCTTAAAAAATGAACTGGCGCCGCACTGCTTTATTTCAGCTCCATCGTTGCATTGGCTCAAACCTCGGCGACGCGTATAAGGACTTCCTGCAACTTTCGTGTGAAAACCCAGAAACCATTCACCAGATTCACACTCAAAGATTGGCCGCCATTTTGCAGGATGCCCGCAAATCTGTCCCTTTCTACCGGGAGCGCGTTTCGTCCAGCGCGAATGCACTCACTGATTTTCCGATCTTAACAAAACAGGATATTCGCTCTAATTTTTTAAACCTTATGCAACCCGGGCTCCGGGACGAATATGAAGGTAAAAAAAGCAAAGCCCTCTACTCATGGGTAGAAGTCAAGACCGGCGGATCCACCGGCAAACCTGTCTCTGTCATTCATGATCGTGCCTTTAGAGATCAAGGACGGGCATCACGGCTTTTCTCCCAAAATTTATGCGGATTTCCTGCGGGAAAACCCTATTTTATGCTGTGGGGTTCCATGCGCGACATCAATGCCATGAAGGATTCCAAAGAGAAAAAAATTCTCAACTTTCTTCTACGCACAACCCCGTTGAACGCCTTCCAGCTCGACGCCGCACACTGCCGTGCCTATCTGGAGCAAATAAACGCAAGCCCCATCGATCACATGATGGCCTATGTGGACGCCGCCGAACATCTTGCGCGTTTTGCACAACGGGAAAACATTTCTGTTCGTCCGCTAAAATCCATTATGGCCTGCGCGGGAACCGTCACGGATGATGCCCGCAAGCTCCTAAAGGAAGTTTTCCAATGCACCGTGCATAATAAATATGGAAGTCGGGAATGCACCGACATGATGTGTGAAACAAACGAGGGTAACCTGATGACCTTCTGGAATCACATCCACATGGAGATCGTCAATGATCAGGGAAAGCCTGTTTCCGCAGGTGAAGCCGGACGTATTCTCATCACCTTGTTGGGCAATAATTCCTTTCCGATCATTCGCTATGAAATCGGAGATATCGGAGCGATGAGCGATGAGACTTCGACCTCTGTTCCAGCAATGAAATCGCTTGAAGGCCGTGTATCTGACTTTGTCTGCGCCGCCGATGGCACCTATGTATCACCTACTTATATTCGGCATTTGATTGGGGTGGTTCACAATCCCGGCTATATTAACCGTTTCCAACTAACTCAGGAAACACGCCGCGACTATTCGGTAAAGATGGAAATCCCAACCTCTATTTCAATGCAGGAAACGGAACCATTATTCACCATCCTCCAAAAAGACCTCAGCACCGTACTGGGATCAGATGCTGAAATCACCTTTCAGCGAGTGGAAAAAATTCCTGAATCGGCGAGTGGAAAATTCCGCTACATCATCAATCGTCAGCTTGAGCAGAAAGCGACAGCATCGGAATGAACTCACGTTTCAAAATTCTACTCATCCATAACAGCGCGGACATTTACGGAGCCAGTAAATCCCTCCTGCGCCTGTCGCGCTCCCTGGATACAACGCGCTTTGAGCTATTGGTAGGCCTTCCGCATACCGGCCCGCTACAGGAGCTGCTGCTGCAGACGGGAGTGCGCGTGATCATATTACCGGAGCTCCGTGTGATTACCCGGCAGGTAATGAAGTCCTTCAAAATGCTCCCATTCCTGCTGGATCTGCCCTTTTCCACCAGAAAATTGGCAAAAATCATAAAAAAGGAAGGCATTGATTTGGTACACACCAATACCGGCGTGATACTTAACAGTGCGGCAGCGGCAAAACTTGCTGGCGCCAAACATATCTGGCACATCCGGGATTGGTTCGGCGAATTTGGCGCGGCCTGGAAGCCCTATTCAAAATACATCGCCGGATTTTCCGATTATGTCCTTTGTGTGTCTAAAGCCATCGCGGATCAATTTCCGCCTTCAGGCCGTATTCAAATTCTTCCAAATGGGTTTCCCTCAGAGGAGTTTTCCGTGGATCGTTCGAAATTACGATCGAAGTTTCGCGGAAAATTTCAAATTGGGGAGGCTCTCGTTATCGGCGTAGTCGGACGCATTAAGTTCCAACGCAAAGGACAGGAGTTTCTAATCCAGGCGGCAAAGATTCTTAAGGATCGTGGGATCGCTGCGAAATACCTCATTGTCGGCACCCCTTCACCAGGAAGCGAAGATCATCTCTCCCGACTTCAATCGCTTATTCACGAGTTGGGGCTGCAAAGCGATGTCATTTTCACCGGCGAGCTCGACGATACCAAACCTGCGTATGCGGCAATGGATATTTCGGTATTGCCCTCGGCCCAACCGGAACCCTTCGCAGGGGTCAATATGGAGGCGATGGCCATGAGCCTGCCGGTAGTAGCCACACGTATCGGCGGGTCACCCGATCAAGTTCTGGATGGAGAAACCGGCTTCCTCTGTAACCCCGGTGATCCCCGGGATATGGCAGATAAGCTGGAAATTCTGTGCCGGGATCCAGACCTGCGACTAAAAATGGGAAATGCCGGAATGTCGCGCGTTTTTAATGAATTCTCCCTTGAAGCCATGGTTCGTAGAATCGAAGCTATCTACTCCAAGGTTCTATCATGAAGATTTTCATTACAGGCGGCTCTGGCTTCATCGGAGTTAACTTTATTGAGGAAGCCCTCCGGCAAAATCATGAGGTGCTTAACTATTCTCTCACTTCGCCGCTTAATCCCGCGCACATATCCTACTGGAAACAGGGGGATATCCTGGATGCCGCAGCGATTCAATCTGCCATGCAGGCATTTCAACCGGAATGGATCGTGCATTTTGCCGCCCGCACCGATTGCGATGAAAACACGACCGTTGAAAAGGATTATAAAATCAATACCGATGGAACACACAATGTATTGACTGCTATAAAAAATACATCCTCCATCCGACGCGCAATCATCACCTCCTCTCAGTATGTGTGTGGCCCGGCTCGAATGCCCGAAAATGACTACGATTACTTTCCGCATACAGTTTACGGCCAAAGCAAGGTGATCACCGAAAAACTCACAAGAGCTGCCAATCTCTCCTGTTGCTGGACCTTGATACGCCCCACTAACATCTGGGGCCCCTGGCATGAAAGATACCAAAGGGAGTTTTGGAAAATAGCCGCCAAAGGAATCTATTTTCACCCCGGAGGAAAGCCTGTTGTCCGTTGTTACGGCTACGTCGGAAATGTCGTGTATCAGATTTTCAGGCTTCTTGAACTTCCTGAAGAAAAGGTGAATGGAAAAACCGTGTATGTAGGAGATGCCCCGAATGATATCTATTTCTGGGCCGATGGATTTTGTCGTGCACTGGCAGGGAAAAAGGCACCGAAAATTCCTCGCACCATCCTGTATTCGCTTGGAATGATAGGCGATCTGATAACTGCAATAACCGGAAAGTCATTTCCTATTACGACGTCACGCTATGAAAGCATGACTACCGACTATATTACACCTATGCAGGAAACTTTTGATCTAGTTTCAGAAAATCCGTATTCGCTGGATCAGGGTATTTCTATAACCGTGAAGTGGCTGAAATCGCAGAAAAACGGCTTTAGTTAGAATTTTCACATTGCGTAAAATCATTCCGGTAATAGGTCTCCCCTTAGCGTCTGTAGATTATCAGACCGCTTTCGAAGCTATTCTTGAGCTTAAGGATAGCAATCAGCCGTCTGCTGTTGCTGCAGCGAATACCCATATAGCCGTTTGCTACCGTACGCAGACTGATTTTGCCAAAGTCATGGATCACTTCGATCTTATTGTGCCGGACGGAATGCCCTTAATTTGGAGCATGAATGCAAAAGGTGCTCACCTAACCGATCGCGTATATGGACCCTATTTAATGCGCTATGTCATTGAAAGAACCCCTGCTCCTTATCGCCACTTTCTGTTTGGAGGAACTCCTGATTGCCTGGTAAAACTTGAGCAGGAGCTTCGCGATCTCCAGCCCAATATAGAAATTGCGGGCACGATTTCCCCTCCATTTCGCTCTTTATTGGAAGAGGATGAAGCGGATTTTTCCAATATCATTAATGCAAGCCGCCCGGATTTTGTATGGGTGGCCCTAGGTGGTGAAAAACAGGAGAAATGGATTATCCAGAATCAATACCGCTATACACGGGGCGTTTTTTTTGCGATCGGTGACGCCTTCGAATTACTGGCAAAACAACGCCCTTTTGCACCGCGATGGATACAAAAATTGGGGCTTACATGGCTCTCTCGCTTAATTAGTGACCCAAAACGTCTCGCCCGAAGATACGTAAAGTGCAATACGCTATTTATTTATTATACATTCAAGGATTGGTTCTCCGAGACTATTTCATCTTTATCTGGTCGTAAATCCACTGATAAGTAGCTTCCAACCCATCACACGGAGACAAGTCTTAATTGTAATGAAGATTCAAAATCCAAGCATCCGCTTCATCGAATTTCTAGAGCAATTAATTAAAAGGCTTTTGGTCTAAGGCTCGAATACGGGTATATCCATCCTGCATAAGGTTTGCTGCCAGATGACAGCAATCTACTCCTGCGGTTACTCGCAGGGGATTTAATAGGTAATATTGGATTTTGATATATTTATCGCGTATGCTCTGATCTCAAAATATTTACTATATCCGGTCTCTGTATAAATCTTGAATTATGAACCAAATCTCAAAGAGCATACCTGTTCAACGTAGTGCTCCTGGATATTTTTGGGCTGCCATTGCTTGTCTGATCGCGGCGACGGCAGCATTGCTGTTTCTTCCCTACTCTTATGGAGTAGGTACCGAGCGTTACTCATTGGCTAAATTATTTTGGACCACCTGGAATGGAAGTGAGGACTGGGAGCATTGCATGTTTGTCCCCATTATTGCCGCCGTTTTGATTTATCTGCGGAAAGATGCGTTGCAAACCACTCCGTATAAAAGCTCACTCTGGCCCATTGCTTTTGTTCTTATGGGCCTGGGGTTATATATTATTGGTATTAAGGCCGACGTTTTTTCCATCGGCGAGTACTCGGTGTTTTTCTTTTTTCTCTCCGCGTTTCTCTGGTTGTTTGGTTTGCCGAAATTCAAATGCATCTTATTTCCTCTTTGCTTTTTGATATTTGCGATTCCGATTCCCGCATCAGATACCACGATTGCCTTTCCTCTGCGCATGCAGATGACCGAAATGGCCACCCACATGCTGAACTTTATTGGCCTTCCTTCTATTCAGGTGGGTAGCGCGGTAATTTCCGCTCCGGATAAAGTATTGAATATTGCGGAAGGGGCGAAATTTGCTGTGGATATTGCAAGCCCCTGCAGCGGCATGCGGTCTCTCTTTGCCTTGATGATGGTCAGCGCTCTTTATGCTTACTTTTCCGTCAAGCCAACCTGGAAACAAATTCTTCTTTTTTGCTGTTCGGTTCCTCTCGCCATCGCGGGAAATCTGGCGCGGATTCTTATCCTGACTTTTGGCACTCTTATGTTTGGAGCGCCTTTTGCGATCGGCTCATTGGAGCATCCTACCTGGTTTCATATGCTGGCAGGTTTTGCGGTGTTTTTCGTCGCACTTGGTGGCCTTATTTTTATTGGCTGGATACTGCAGACCGACTGGATCGCGCTCGTTCGAGAGATAAATCAACGGACAAAATCCAAGGCGACTGAGAAAGCGTCCGTTACAAAAACAACTTCTCCAAAGGATAAAGATGTCTATTAAATCCCAGACTGATTCATCCTCAAAGGATCCTGTCCAAAGCGCCGATTTTGAGGCGAGTATCTTTAAAGCGCCATGGTGGAAAGTTGCTGTCCTTCTAGCATTGG
>JBDSIH010000032.1:0-5997 GCA_039918055.1 Chthoniobacterales bacterium | reverse complement strand
TTTTTTCAAGAAGGCGATCCCCATCTTCCTGAAGACTGCAAGCCTCTCCGATCTCCACGAGGGGATATACAAGCCCGTTCCAGCATACGGCAAAGCGCTGCGTGGGTTTTCCTCCTGCTAATACAGGCAATACCCAGCCGTGCGTCTGAATCGTTTGTGGCTCAAGGGACCATACGTTTCCTGTGATTACTTTTATTTGCCGATATTCGCATCCCCGCGGATCAGCCATGCCCTGATCAAAAAGCTCTTTCGCCGCGCGCGCCCATTCCGGCGACACTTCCGGTGCTACCCACGGTGTTCCCGTCGCGGGGGGATTGGGCATTTCCGCGTTGGAAAAATTTTGGGCGTGGCTGGTTCCCCCTATTGCAAGCACCAGCATGCATGCCGCACGAATAAAAAGGTGCATTTTCATGCTTAAGAAAGCCTAGAATAGAAACATGACGTTCCGCATACCACTTTATTAACGGGCAGACGGTTTATTTTTCAGGATGTTTCCGTTTATGCCGCAAAACATGTACGGTGATTTCCGGGGGGCAATTAAACCGCACTGCCACCCCTCCCCCGCCGGTGCCGCGTGAAGTGTAGCCCTTTACGTTTTTATAATGCCACGGGCCCGCGAGCATATAGCGCGGGCAACGGGTATTACGAATGACGGGAATGCGCCCGGGCAGGCAGATCTGGCCGCCATGCGTGTGGCCGCAAAGCATGAGATCATATCCGAGGTCCGCCGCCTGCTGATACGGCTTCGGACTATGCGAAAGCAAAATGGAAAATGTCTCCGCATCCACACCACGCCGCGCAGCAACAAGATCATGCGTGCGGAAAAACTGCGGATCATCGATTCCGCAAACGGCGATCTGCGCAGCACCGCGTTTTAAAATTTTATTTTCGTTGAGCAGAATTTCCATACCGTCGTTTTCAAAGACGGGGACCTTTTCGAGAAAATCATGATTGCCCAGAATTCCGCAGGCACGTCCCGCGATGAGCGGCAGAATTTTTTTTATTTCTTCAAGTGACCGTTCATAACACTCACCAATCCTGTTATGATAATCGCCGGTAAAAACGGCGTAATCATATTCCGTCGTCCGGAGGTATTCCATGACAATGGGCGTGAGCGCGGTATCCAGGTCGCCGTGCAGGTCGCTGATCTGGAGTAGGCGGAAGCCGTCGAACTCGGCGGGAATGCGGGGCGACTTCACTTCATTTGTGACAATGCGGACATCGCGATAATTGCGACTCCCGCGCGGATACATTCCCGTAAACCGAATGACGGCTTCGATGCAGGCATCCAGGGGAATGAACCGCTCCATGAAAAATATTCCCGCCCCCTGGTGTGCCGTCCGAGCGCGCACGCCAGACTGCTTGTGCATCCGTGTCTCGAAGCGATCCGGGCCCAATCTCCGGGCAAACTCTTCGCGGTGCTCTTCTGAAAGCGCAGAGTCTAATGGCAGGGGGCGCGGTAATTGATTCATGATTCGTCTGGCGACCACGCGGGTGGCTTCTGTCTTGCAGTATAGGAGCGATTTCTGGATGCTGAAAGACCTAAGCCCTTACCTGATGAAGCGTATTTTTTATTTCCTGGTATTCGTATGCCTCGCAGCCTGCAAGCCGCCGGCTGCACCTGTCGTAAAAAATGAATCTCCCAGCCCCTCGCCTACCCCGTCTCCCGCCGCTTCGGCTGCACCTGTCTCGCGTGATGCGCCGGGATCTGCCACCGCTCCGGACGATAAGGATTTCCCAAAACCCGACGGCTTTGTCGGCGTGTGGGCCACGCAGGATGAATATAAGGATATTTTTAATGTCCTCCTTTTCGCGGACGGACGCGCCGTATCCAACTGGTCCAACGGACGCAATGGCGGCCATGGCGAACGCGGCCAGTGGCACATGTCGGGAAAAGAAATTTTAGTTTTCTACCGCAATGGATGGACCGACCGCTTCGTACCGGAAGGCGATGGCTTTATCGATAAGGGCTACTCACCGGGAACGAATATCCAGGGCTCGCCCGCCGATCAATCTCCCGCCACCCGCGTGGAGGGAAACCTCGCCGCGTATTCCGGCGTGTGGAGATTAAATAAAGAACCCGACGGCAGCTTTCTCTATGTCTCGCTGCAATCCGATGGCGATGCAGAAAGCACCAATCCCGCTAATGGCCCCGGCAAGTGGCAGCTCACCGCTGAAGGCGCACGCATAACCTGGAAGGATGGATGGACGGAACTCATCACCAAACAGGGTGAGCAATTCGTCCGCATGGCATGGGCGCCAAAAGTCGCCACGACGGAACCCCCGATGGATTCCACGGAAGCATTTAAGGTCGGCACCGTTCCGTCGCATATTGCACCTTAAATTTTAGTTTCAGCAAATGCGCGCTCCTGTGAAACAATATCTTTTTGTTGTTCTCATTTTTTTCACGCTATGTGCCAAACCCGGTTTTGCAGAAGTACGGGCGATCAGCGGGAATGAGGCGCCGTATCACGGATCAACCAATCCGGAGGGAACTTTTGCCCATAACAACCTCGCTCTCATCTACGAGATGCAGAAAAAAACTTCCGACGCGGTGGCGGAATACAAAATCCTTAACAAGCTGAATCCTTCAGACCCGGAAGCATTCTACGGGCTGGGCGTTACCTATCTCGATGCGGGAAATTACGCAGACGCCATTACCAACGCAAAAGAAGCCGTGCGCTTATACCAACTCAACAAAAGTTCTCTCCTCGGCGATGGCGAAGAGTTACTTCGCGGTTGCTTACCATAAAAATGGCAATAACGCCGAAGCAAAGGAATGGAGCGCAAAAGCCGCAACGCACAAAACCAATATTAATTCAGAACTTCAAAAGCTCCTGAAATAATTTGCACCGCTATCCCGCGCATTAGTTTTTAGCCGCGTAATCTGCCTGGTATTTTTTACCGTTTCTTTCGTATCGTCCATTTCCAGCTCGGTGAGAAATTCACCGGCCCATAACCGCAGACTTCATCCGGTCTTGTTTCTATTTCTCAAGAAGGTCTCCCGTTTCCTTCCTTTCAGGAGTAAGCCCAATAACAGCCGCATAAATTACCCCTTCTCGTCCTTTCATCCGGAGAACGCTTTAAAATCGGATCAACAAGTACAATCCCCTGATCCGCCGCTATCGATCCCGAAAACAATTCCGAACTTCTTACTATAAATGCTTTATTATAAAATACTTATGTCTAATTTCGCCTCGATTTCTCCAGCCAAATCGAAAGTAATGCAATATCTGCTGGCGTAATTCCGCTAATGCGCGCCGCCTGCCCTATTGTTTCCGGACGAATTTTTTCCCACTTCTGCCGGGCTTCATTTCTCAGGCCTGATACACCGTTATAATCCAACCCCTCGGGAATACGTTTTGTTTCCTGTTTAGAGGTCTTCGCGATCTGTTCTTCCTGCCGCCGGATATATCCTTCAAATTTCAGGTCGATCTCCGTGAGTTGCCAGAGCTCTTCCGCGTGGGGCTTACGGATATCTTCAGGAAGAAGATCCCAGGTATTTTCAGGCCGTTTTAGCCAGGCTTCCAGGGAAAGACTGTCATGACGGATCTTTGGAATCTGGGCGCGGAGCTTAGCCAGTGCGACCAGTTTCTCTTCGAACCGTGCTTTACGAACCGGACATGCCATTCCGAGTTCGATCGCTTTTCCGGTAAGTCGGAGGTCGGCATTATCCTGCCGCAATAAGAGCCTATACTCCGCACGGCTCGTAAACATCCGATACGGCTCCGGCGTGCCCCGCGTAACAAGGTCATCGATCAGGACTCCGATATAGGCGTCAGATCGGCTGAGGATCAGCGGCGGCTTGCCAAGAATCTTCAAGGCTGCATTCGCTCCCGCGATCAAACCCTGTGCGGCAGCTTCCTCATACCCGGAAGTGCCATTGATCTGTCCGGCAAAATAAAGACCCTCCATGCGCTTTGTTTCAAGCGTGGTGTGGAGCTGGGTTGGCGGACAGTAATCATACTCCACCGCATAGCCCGGCCGCAGAATCTCCGCATTCTCCAGTCCCTTCACGCTTCGAATGAAAGCATATTGCACATCGAACGGTAGGCTGGTGGAAACCCCATTCACATAAATTTCGTCCGTGTGGCGTCCCTCAGGCTCGAGGAAAAGCTGGTGCCGGTCTTTGTCCGCAAACTTCACGACCTTGTCTTCGATGGATGGACAATACCGCGGTCCGACTCCCTCGATCACACCCGCAAAGAGCGGGGACTTATCAAGGTTCTGCCGAATGATATCGTGCGTCTTCTCGTTCGTATACGTGATCCAACAGGGAACTTGTTCCACGTGGAACTTCCCGTCGCGGTATTCATTAAGGGTAAAGATGTCGTCTGCCTTCTTGACGATGGTGTCTGCGAGATAGCTGAAAAGGGGTAGGGGAGTATCGCCTTCCTGCCGCTCACAGACGGAAAAATCAATGCCCTTAGCAAGAAGCCGGCATGGGGTGCCGGTCTTGAAGCGTTCCACTTCAAATCCCAGTTCCTTCAGGCATTCGCTGAAGGAGGAAACCGTATCGCCCATGCGTCCGCCACTTTGGGTCTTAAACCCTACATGCAGAAGGGCACGCAGAAAGGTTCCCGTGGTTACAATTACGGCTTTGGAATGAAAGCGGATGCCCAGGTTGGTTTCAATTCCGACTACTTTGTCTCCCTTAGTAATAAGCCGTTCCACATTACCCTGCTTGAGGTCAAGGCGGGGCTCCTGCTCGAGAATAGACTTTAATCGAAATTGGTAGGCCTTCTTATCGCATTGCGCACGCGGCGCCCGTACGCTCGGACCTTTGCGGGCATTGAGCATTCGGAATTGGATTCCTGTGGCATCGGTATTAAGCCCCATGATGCCTCCCAGCGCATCGATCTCACGGACCATGTGTCCTTTTGCCAATCCGCCAATGGCGGGGTTACAGGACATCTGTCCGACGGTATCGGCATTCTGGGTAAGAAGCAGGGTTTCACAGCCAATGCGAGCGGCGGCCATTGCGGCTTCTATGCCAGCATGACCAGCTCCGATTACAATCACGTCGTATGGCTTGGGATAATCAAACATCTACTTAATGTTCCACGTGGAACTTTCAATCCTGGCGGGTACGCACAGGGTAACATTGGAACTCCACTCCCACCGTATATTGGCAACTAATTGATACACAATATTTTAACTATATTTCCCAATTTGTATTCTAGCCTTGAACCCTTGCACAAACCATGAGAATTTAGAAGTTAATGTCGTTTCGACAAGTGAAATACCCCGGAAAGCTGATTGCCGTCGAAGGTCTCGATGGTTCTGGCAAGTCCACCCAGATCTATCTTTTAAAGCGCTGGCTGGAATTGCAATCCGCCCGTGTCTATTTCACGGAGTGGAATTCCTCCGACCTGGTGAAGAAAGCCACAAGCAAGGGCAAGAAACGCCAACTCCTTACCTCAACCACATTCTCGCTTATTCATGCCACGGATTTTGCGGACCGCTTCGAGCGCCAGATCCTTCCGCTGCTACGCGCCGGATATATCGTGCTCGCGGATCGCTATGTTTTTACCGCATGGGCGAGGGACACCGTTCGCGGGGTTGATTCCGATTGGGTAAAAAAACTTTATGAGTTCGCGGTAAAACCCGACCTTACTTTTTTCTTCAAGACGCCACTGGAAACTTCGCTCAAGCGTATTCTCGACGGTCGCCCCATGCTGAAATATCACGAAGCCGGTCTCGACATGGGCTGGAGCAAGGATCCCTACGAAAGCTTCCGCATTTTTCAGGGCCGCATCCTGGCCGAGTACGAAAAAATGACGGACCCGTATAATTTCACCGTCATCGATTCCTCGCGTGAAATTCATGAAATGCAGAGGGAAGTGCGGGATATTTTCAATTCCAAAATTGATCTCGCCCGCTATCGTAAACGGAGGAAATCGGAATGAAAAAATTTGTTCAGAAGCCGCTCCCCGAAGTTCAGCTAGAGGATATTAAGGGAAAGCTTTTTGTCATCGAAGGTATCGATGGCTCCGG
>JBDSIH010000031.1:0-3495 GCA_039918055.1 Chthoniobacterales bacterium | reverse complement strand
GATATCACGCAAAGCGGCTGGGTCAGTGATCGCGCTGCGGTGTATCTTGCGTTCGGACGTCCGGTCATCACGGAACGAACCGGCATTGAGAAATACCTCCCCGAGGAAAGTGGTTTCCTGTGGATGCATGATCGCGAAACGGCTGCGGAAGCGGCTCGGCGTCTGTTGCTTGACTGGGATATCCTGTCAAAATCGGCGCGTGCATGCGCGGTGGAGTATTTCGATGCGCCGAAAAATTTGCGCAAAATTCTCGGACTGAATTCCTAGCCCGCCTTTTCGGCTTCGATTGCCTTACGCGCGGCGATAAGGCGATCATACATCGGCTTCAGGCCTTCGGGAAGAATCCGCGTGTCGCTCACCACCGCCATGAAATTCGAGTCTCCCATCCAGCGGGGAACAATATGCAGGTGCAGATGATCCTGCACTCCAGCTCCTGCGGCCTTGCCAAGATTGAGACCGACATTGAAGCCGTGCGGATTTACCGTTCGCTTTAAAAGTTCCTGCGCGAAGATGCACAACTCCCAAAGCTCAAGGGCTTCGTCGCCGGTAAGATCCTCCATGAGCCCCGTCTTGCGATAGGGCGCGGCCATGAGATGCCCCACGGCGTAGGGATATTTATTCATGATGAGGAAAGCCGATTTCCTGCGTGCAACGACCAGATGCGCTGCATCGTCATTCGTATTGGCGGCATCCTCGAGAAAATCACCCGTCGGTTTGTGGTCGGTCTGGAAGTATTCCACGCGCCACGGGGCCCAAAGGGATTCAATCTGGTCTTTAGGAAATTCCATGATGTGAGGCGGGATTTTGGCTTGGAGACTGGAGGACGTCGAGCACACATTCCGCAGCACGGGTGCTGGCTCCGGTTTCTCCAAGCTGGGAGATCACGTCATTCAGGTCGCGGGTACAGGTCGCACGTGCTTGGGGATCATTCAGTAAACGTAGCATCTCATCGGCCATGGCTTGCGGCTGCGCATCGCCCTGGATGAATTCCTTAACGATGGCGCGGCCTGCGAGAATATTGACGATGCCGAGAAACTTAATGGTCACGAGCATGCGACCGACAAAATACGTCACCCATGCGACCTTATAAACGAGCGCGTAAGGCAGACGAAAGAAAGCGGCTTCCAGTGTAGCGGTGCCCGAGCAGACCAGGCCGGCGGCGGCGTGCTGCATCAGGGGATGCGCCATTGCGACGGACACTTTGCACGGGATTTGCGCTTCACGGGTCATCTCTTCCATCATGGCGGCGAGACGAGGCGAGGCGGCAGAGGCTTCGATCCGGGTTTCTGGGCGTCGCTCGCTCACGATTTTTGCGGCGGCAAGCATCGATGGGAAAATTTTACGCACTTCGCGCTCGCGACTTCCGGGGAAAAGGCCGAGCAGATCGGGATCGCGCGGCTCGTCAGTGCGCTCAAGAGCGAGGTGCTCCATCATGGGATGACCGACGAATTCCGTTTTCAGACCGGATTTTTCGTAGAGCGGTTTTTCAAACGGAAAAATGCAGAGCATCAGATCGAGAATGCGCGCCATCTTTGGAATGCGTCCGCGATTCCACGCCCAGACCTGCGGGCTGATGTAGTAGATGATCTTCAGGTGAACCTTTCGCTCACGCAGCGCCTTTGCCATGCGGAGATTGAAGCCGGGATAATCGACGAGAATAATAGCCTCGGGCTTTAGCTTCGTAAGGGCATCGATCATCTGATCGAACTGCGTCTTAAAATAGCCGTATTTTTTGAGCACATCCCAAAGACCAAGCACGCCCGCTTCGTGAATCCAGTCATTGAGATGATCGCCCGCAAGGGCCTTCATCTTCGGCCCGCCCACACCGTGAAATTCCACTTCGGGATTGCGGGTAAGGATTTCGCGCATGAGCGCCGAGGCGTGCGTATCGCCACTGGCTTCTCCGGCTACGATCCAGACTTTGCGCGTCATGAGAGCTTTTTGCGAGGATCGGCTTCTTCGATTTGTCGCGTGATCTCCAGCGCTGCATTCAACGCCGCTGTTGCCTCATGGCCGGAAACTTTGGGTTGCGTGCCTTCCTTGGCGCACTGGATGAAGGCTGCAAGCTGGCGGCTGAGAGAATCGCCTTTCTGAATCGGCACTTTCACTTTCACGATTTTCTTCTCGGGAGTGAGACGATACATTTTTGCGGCCTGCTTCTGGTAATCGAGTGAGAGATACGCGTTTTCCTGAAAGACACGAATCTTGCGCACCTTCTCGGTGCTGATGCGGCTGGCGGTGATGTTTGCCACGCAGCCATTTTCAAAACGGATGCGGACATTCGCGATATCTTCGCCCTTGCTCAATACGGAAATACCCACCGCATCGATGCTCTTAATGGGCGAGGGCACAAGGTGCAGAATAATTTCAAGATCGTGAATCATCAGATCGAGAACGACGCCGATATCGGTACTGCGGTTCGGGTAGGGGGAGAGACGTGTCGCTTCCAGGAAGCGCGGTGTAGTGAGGTGTTCCTCCAGTGCATCGAGAACGGGATTGAAGCGTTCGACGTGGCCGACCTGGAGGATGCAGTTCGAGTGCTTTGCAAGTTCGGCGAGTTCCAGCGCGTGTGCGGGATTTTCCGTGATTGGTTTCTCAATGAGAAGATGCTTTCCGCGCTCGAGCAGGAATTTTCCGATGGCGTAGTGCGTAGGCGTGGGTGTCGAAATCGTAGCGGCATCGACCAGGCTGGCGAATTCTTCCAGCGAGGTCGTGGCATGGCCACCGTATTTTTTCGAGGCGTGGATGGCTGAGGATTCGCGGTCATCAAAGACGGCGGCAAGCGTGCAGCTTTCCAGTTCAGAATAAATCCGCGCATGGAAGGACCCGATATGGCCCACACCTACAACACCGACACGTAGTTTTTCGCTCATGATTTTACTCCAAAAATGGTGATCTTTGCTTTTACCGCAATAGCGGCAGTTTCTTCGCGGTCGAGAATCAATGTTTTACCGGCTTCTACGGCAATCGTTCGCAATTTGGCGTCCGCTGCTTTTTGCAGCGTGGCGGGGCCGATGACCGGGACATCGAAACGAAGGTCCTGATTCGGCTTGGAGACTTTTACCATTGTCGCGCCGCCGTTTCCTAATGCGCCGCCGCGGGCAATCGCCTCGTTCGTTCCCTCAAAAGCTTCCACGGCGAGGACAGTGCCGTTTTTGACAACAACCGTCTGCCCGATATCGAGTCGGCTGACTTCTTTCGCGATGTGGTGGCCGTAATGCACGTCCTCTTCTTCGCGCGTGCTGAGTTTCGGTCCGGCGATGTGGCCTTCGCTGGCGAGGTGTTCCTCAAGAAAAGTTGTAGCCTGCAATACTTCGACCCCGACGTCTTCAATCGCTTTCGCAATCGCGCCGAAGAGCGATTCCGCATTGCGCTTGGGGATTTTCGCCAGCATGAGGAGGGCCTTCACGTCCGGGCGCAGGTCGAAGAGATTCTTTGGAGCGATTTGTCCGGCCATGATGGCGTGTTTCGCACCACTCTCTTTTAGACAGTTTA
>JBDSIH010000030.1:0-4306 GCA_039918055.1 Chthoniobacterales bacterium | reverse complement strand
CAGGCTTGGGTGCGCGGACCATGTAGCGAGAAAAATTCGCCACCAGCGTTCCATCATCCAGCCGGCGCGCACGAATGCCGGACCGCAATCTCAATGCATCCTTGGTGGCGGATAAGGCGTCGCGCTCGAAAATAAATTTCTCCTTCTCGTTTGGTTCCTGTTTTTGCGAAGCCAATGCAAGGCCTCCGAGAACCAACTCACCTTCGGTGCCATCAGGCGTAATGCGGGAGCCGTCGAGAACATAGACGACGGCGTTATCACAAACGGACGCAAGGGTATTTCCATCTTTCTCGGAAATTTCCAGACAGATCGTGGAAAGAAAATCCGCAGCCCAGAAAGTTACCAGATCCACACGCTCTGAAGCATAGGTTTTCCACAGGGCCAGTGCATTTTTTGAAGGAAGCTGGTCTCGCAGTCCGGCGAGACGCAGAAGAGGAGGTGCAGGAGTTTCCCTGACGGCATTCATCCATTGCTCAAAAATTGCCGCATCGCAGTAAATGACACTGATCTCCGCCGCTTCCAGTAGCACGCCAAATTGCGCAGGAGCGGGTGGGGGGTCACTCAATACAACGGTAGCGCCTGCATGAATAGTCGCAAAAAGCTGTTCGTAAAAAGCGATCTGGCCGGCATCACTTAGTTGAAGTATACGGTCGGCGCTACGCAGATGGAGACGTTCGCTTAATGCGCGCGCCGTATTTGCGATACTGGCATGGGAGAAATGAATGGGCTCGATGGATTCCTCTTTAGGAGAGGGAAAAATAATAGCTGTATCTCCGGCCACGACCGCATTGTGGGAGAGAATGGCTGGCTTCGCGTAGATGGCTGCCCAGTTCTGATCAATAGAGATCGGCTTTCTCTCCTCCGTGGAAAATGCTTCCGAGGCGGCAACGGTCGCACTATCACAAACAACCGCTTTGGCATTCGGGAAAATAGGATTTTTCACCTTCGTTTCCAGAGAAGGAAAAACAGGAATAGCCACCGCACCAAGTTTTAGAACGCCAAGTAACGCGACCCAGAACCATGAAGTGGTATGCAGGCTTAATAAGACTTGATCTCCTTTTTCCACGCCGGAATCCCTCAGATAGCTGGCGAAGCGGGAAGCATAGTCGTCAAGTTCGGTGTAGTTTAGCGATTCACTGCCAATGACGACCGCAGGATGAAGCGGGAATTGTTTGATCTTTGCGTCTAGGAGTTCAAGCAGCGTGGAGTCGTCTGAAGCGTGTTTGCCTCGCGACTTTTCCAGAATGACCTGCTGTTCCTGTTTTGAAAGAATGCCGACATCCCATAACAGACGATTCGGGTTGCGGGTGATAGCATCCAGGGCATGCTCAAAATAACCGAGAAGCTCATGGTATCTCGTGGATGGAAAATAATTTTCCACAGAAATGAAGGTAAGCGATTTATCCGGGGCGGATGTCCAGTTAAGACGAAGGTTGCGGCAGGATGTCGAAGGGAAGATACGAATATCGAGACGAACCCAGCGAGGATTTTTTGTGACCTCTTCGTCAGCACGTAGTTCAAAGTGTGTCGCAGACGCAAGGGTTTCCGGGCGCAAGCTCGTCGGAGGTTGCGAGAAACTGGAGGACTCTTCCCCGGAAGTAAGAGAGCGAATCCAGTCTCCGGATTTTGTTCCGTCATCCAGACGAGTGAAGGTCGGGAGTGATGCCGAAAAGCAGCCAACGGCATCATGCCGAACTACAAGCCCGCGTGCATTGTGCTGGCGGGTGTAGATAACATCTTCGCTTCCTGTAAGACGTGCGACAACCATAGCCCATGCCGCCTCAAGAACAGAAGTGACAGGAACGTGGAGGCGATCAGCGCAGTTTTGTATTTCCTGAAGCAGATCGGGATTAAGGATATGCGTTTGCTCCCATGGAGCCGTATTTTCTCCGGCAGTGCCATTGTTGAGCGAAATGCCTGTGGCGGCGTCCGTTAATCCTTTTGTAATGGTATCCTTAAGTGCTTCAGAATTTACAGACCACTCGGCGAAGTGTTTCCAGGCATCGTCTTCTTCCTCGGGATATTCCTCCGCATCATAGCGTTTGAGAAGTTCACGAATGATCAGGACAATCGACTCCCTGTCGGCGACCATTTCAGAAAATGTCCAAAGAAGGTGATGGCTGCCATTGGGCAACGTAAGGCAATTAAAGCGGGAGAGGAGCGTGTCCTTGTCGGAAAAGGGTTGCTCACGATCCGTCTTTAGTAATTCAAACCATTTGGTGCCAATGTCTGCGGGATTGACTGCGGACCAGTCAATATCCGACCATGGAAGCTCGGTAAAATCCGATACGGACTGTTGGATTTGCTCCCCGGCACTGAAGAGCACGCGAAGTGCGGGATGCGCATTAAATATTCCCGTCCATACCAATCGCAGGCGGTCTTTGTCCATTCCCTCGCCAAAGCTGAGGGATACCTGGGTGAGGGCCTGTAAGGGGTTCGCACCTCCGGCGTGCAGCCACTTTTGGGCAGGATTCAGGGGATAGGTTTGCCGTGGCATTCGATCAAAGGTTTGCGTCCGTCACCGCGCCTTGCGATGCCGTCGTGACATGAGAGGCATATTTTGCAAGAACACCGCGACGATAGCGGGGCTTGGGTTTTTTCCATTTGCTTAACCGCGCCGCGATTTCCTTTTTCGGAACGTCGAGTGTGAGCACGCCTTTTGAGGCATCAATCGTAATGGAGTCTCCATTTTTGATAATGGCAATAGGGCCACCTTCAAATGCTTCGGGGGTGATGTGGCCTACGACAAAGCCGTGGGTTCCGCCGGAAAATCTTCCATCGGTTATGAGGGCAACATCCTTGCCAAGTCCGCGGCCCATTACGGCCGATGTGGGGCCGAGCATTTCCCGCATTCCGGGACCACCGCGTGGTCCTTCATAGCGGATTACAAGTACATCTCCCTTTTTCACTTTTCCAGAGAGAATCGCCTCCATGGATTTTTCCTCGGATTCAAAAACACGTGCCTTCCCGGTGAAGCATTCGCCTTCCTTGCCGGAAATTTTTGCGACTCCGCCTTCGGGTGCAAGATTGCCGCGTAGAATCACCAGATGGCTCTTCTTCTTGATCGGGTTATTGAATGGATAAATGATCTGCTGCGTTTTTGGATAATGCTTAACGTTTGCAAGATTCTGTTTCATCGTCTTGCTTGAAACGGTGAGGCAATCGCCGTGCAGAAGTTTTTCTTCAAGCAGGATTTTCATCATCGGCAGAATTCCACCGACTTCGATGAGACTCGACATCAGATATTTTCCGCTGGGTTTCAGATCCGCGAGAACGGGAACGCGATTTCCGATACGTGTGAAATCATCAATCGTCAATTTCACATTGGCGGCATGCGCCATGGCGAGAAGATGAAGAACGGCATTGGTGGAGCCGCCGAGTGCGATAACCACAGTGATGGCATTTTCGAAAGCTTCGCGCGTAATAATATCCGAAGGCAGGATGCCCTTCTTCAGCATCTGGATGACGGCCGCGCCGGCATTACGGCAATCTTCCACTTTATGTTTGGATATCGCAGCCTGCGCGGAGCTGTTTGGAAGACTCATACCCAATGCTTCGATGGCTGAGGCCATGGTATTCGCCGTGTACATTCCGCCGCAGGAACCGGGGCCGGGAATTGCGCACGCTTCCACTTCTTTCAACTCGCGATGAGAGATTTTTCCTGCCGCTTCCTGGCCTACCGCTTCGAATACGGACACAACATCGAGCAGACGTCCGTTAAGACATCCGGGTAAAATGGTTCCGCCATAGACAAATGCCGCGGGACGATTCAGCCGTGAAATCGCCATGAGACATCCTGGCATATTTTTATCGCAACCGCCGATGGCAACGATGCCGTCAAATCCCTGACAGCCGACAACCGTCTCAATCGAGTCCGCAATAACCTCGCGGGATACGAGTGAATATTTCATGCCTTCGGTCCCCATTGAGATACCGTCGGAAATAGTAATCGTATTAAAGATGACGGCTTTGCCATTTGCGGCGTCAATTCCCTGCGCCGCCTGGCGGGCGAGTTCATCAATGTGCATGTTGCACGGCGTGACCATGCTCCAGGTGGATGCCACGCCGACGATGGGTTTGTTGAAATCTTTTTCAGTAAATCCAACGGGATAAAGCATCGCTCTGCTTGGCGCGCGATGATCTCCATCCAGCATGAGCGAGGAGTGTGGGCGAAGGTTAGGTTTCGATGGCCGTCGTTTAGTCATGGAATGTCAAAGATAGGATGAAGAACAGGTCGAGAAAAAGGATTTTCGGAAATCACTTTGGATCGGCGCCCATTCGCTGTCGAACAGTGGCCAGGCTTTCG
>JBDSIH010000029.1:0-6423 GCA_039918055.1 Chthoniobacterales bacterium | reverse complement strand
TTCAAACGAAAGTTTTGCAACCTGTAGCTTACGCTCTATTATGGATGCCAAAATCCCTCCTGTACCGGAGGACATGGCCCGGGCCCTGCAAGGGGGAAGCCTTGAAGTCGATTACAGTTTCTCAATCATGTCCAACTAATGGCTAATTTCTTACTTTGCTCAGCGTTCGAAACGGTCACCCAGTTTTTTATCAAGGGTGGTTTCTTCATGTTTGTCCTGGTGGTGCTTTCGATCATCACTGTGGCCGTTGCCTATTTGCGCGGAAAGGTCATCCAGTTTAAAAAAGTGATTCCACCGGAAATCGAAGCGGAAGTGGAGCGCCTTACTCCTGATGATAGCCTCGACCCTCTTCTCCGCATGGCGAAGGAAAACCCCTCCGCATTGAGCCGCCTGATTATCACTGTCATTAAGCATCGCGATCTCGGTTGGGAAAAAGAAGAGACCGTGGAAGCCGTGCAGACTAAGGCGCGTAATGAAGTGGTCAAACTGGAAAAGGGAATTCTTGTTCTCGAAATCTCAACCGGTATCGCTCCCCTTCTCGGACTACTCGGAACTCTGTCCGGTCTGGTCGGTGTATTCACTCATATCGGAGGCGATCCCGTTGGCGTTGCACGTGGTATTTCTGAAGCAATGAATGCAACGATCGCGGGTCTGGTCATTGCCGTGGCGAGCCTGATCGCTTTCAATTACTTTTCGCGCAAAGTGGAAATTCTCGCCGTTACGATGGAGTCGATTACCTCCGACCTGATTGCTAAATGCTATCCACGGCAGCGCCAGAACGGCCTGGAATCCAAACGATGAAGTTTTACACCAAGAAGCGCCGAGCGCCGACCATCACGATTGTTGCGCTCGTTGATATTCTGGCGATCCTGCTGATTTTCTTCATCGTCACCACGTCGTTTCACAAACAGGAACCTGCCTTTCAAATCAAGCTCCCTGAATCCGATACGGCCAAACAATCTGCCGAACAAAAAGCGGAGCCGATCATTCTTCAGGTCAAAGGCGAAAAAGAACTCAGCCTGGATAGCAAATCCGTCACGCTGGAAAACCTCGCTGCTGAATTGGGTAAAATAGCCGCCGCAAATCCCAATCGACCGATCAACATGCGCGCCGATGAGACCGTTCCTTTCGGAGTCATTGTAAAAGTAACCGACTCCCTTACAAAGGCCGGTGTAAAAGCCGTCCAAACCTCCACCCGCCAAAAACAGTGATACTTGATATTGTAACTTACGGTCATCCCGCTCTGCGTTCAAAAGGACGCCTGATTGAAAAAGTGGATGATAAGATTCTCGAACTTGCGGACGACATGATCGACACTATGGATGATGCGGAAGGCCTTGGTCTCGCGGCCCAGCAGGTAGGAATGTCGCTTCAAATGACTGTGCTGGATATTCCCCCGCTTAAAAAGCGTCCCAGTAAAATGTGGATCGACAATGAAGAGGTAGACTTTACGGAATGGATGCCAATGGTGCTACTGAATGCCGAAGTTGAAAAATCCGGAGAAACGATCACGGAGGCGGAAGGCTGCCTGAGTTTTCCGGGACTACAGGCGGATATCCCGCGCCCCGAGCGCGTTCGCGTAAAGGCGGACCTTCTCGACGGAAGCAGACTCGAATTTGAAGCCGAAGGCTTACTTGCCCGCGCAGTTCAGCATGAACACGATCACCTGCATGGCATTTTGTTCATCGATCGAATGACTCCGGAAGATCGCAAGGAGATCGCCGAGGATCTGGCGGAATTCGAACGTAACAAGTAGTTACGTTTTTTTGCGCTCTCTCCAGCCTTTCCAGGCTTCGAAGAATACAGGCAGGAGAGAAACAACGATGATCAGGATGATCACGATTTCGAAATTCTTTTTCACGATGGGAATATTTCCCATGAAGTATCCCCCCACTACAAACAGGACCACCCAGGCCACTCCTCCGACAATATTGAAAAAGAGGAATTTCCGGTAGTCCATCGCGCCAATGCCGGCCACAAAAGGAACAAAGGTGCGGATAATTGGCGCGAACCGAGTCAGGACAATCGCCCTGCCACCATGCTTTTCATAGAACCCGTGCGCTTTCATGAGGTGTTCCTGCTTAAACCATTTATTCCCCTGATGAAAAACCTTAGGCCCCATCCAGCGCCCCAGCGAATAGTTCACCATGTTTCCAATGATGGCGGCAGCAATAAGCAGCGGTAATAAAATCCAGATATTTAACCCGGCCACGCTGGCAGAAAGCGCACCCACGGCGAAGAGCAGTGAATCACCGGGAAGGAACGGAGTAATGACCAGACCCGTCTCCATGAAAATAATCATAAACAGCAGAACATAAATCCATGTTCCATATGCCTGAAGAAAAGCACCGAGATGTTTCTCCGTATGCAAAAAGATATCAATAAATTCCATCGTCGTTACTGGTAGCGTTTTCAGGCAAATTAACAAGCGCGTTCGGTCACGGCTTGCACGACAAAGGATAAAAGCGGTATATTTGGCAAATGAAAGCGTTCATCCGCACCCTTCAGGTTTTGCTGCTGTGCCTGCTCGCCACTCCCCTTTTCGCAGGTGATGCCATTCAGACCGCACAAAAAAAATTAAAAAACCTGGGCCTTTATGATGGCTCCGTGGATGGCAGCATGGGAAGCCAGACAAGCGCCGCCATTCGTCGCTATCAGGTTAATAATAAGCTGAAAATTACCGGCGAGCTCACTCCTGAAACTTTGCGCAGCCTCGGCATCGTGGAATCCTCCGCAAAATCCCGCTGATCTGGGATATATCCGTTATTGAAATTGGATGGATTCCAATTGGCCATAGACGTAACCGACAAAAATATCCACCTCTGCACGCACCGGCATGCGGTCCGCATCATCAGTAATCCAGATCGTCCCTCGACGAAATTTTGAGTGCGGTTGAAGTGCTCCTTTATTCGCTCCCTGCAGATTGATTTTATTGATGTCAATCGTCAGACGAAAAACTTTTTTATCCACCCCATTTAAAGGAATCGTTTCACGGCTTACCACATGCACGCGGGCAAGGTAGGCGCTGTCTCCGGGAAACCCGGTAAACACAATATTATCCCCCACCTTCATCGGCTGGCTGCGGACAAACAACATAGAGCTGGTCATGTCCCGCAAATCCGGAACCTTCATCTTGCGCCATTTGTGTTCCCCCCCACCCGATGGCGTTACATCGCGAAGACTCCAGGTAAGTGCTCTCTGGAAAATCGCTTCCATGTAGTTTTTCTGCGATGCGTAAATTTCAGTTTGCCGCATCCATGATGGGAAATAACCGTTGAGCGATCCTTTCGCGTCATGTGTCACATCGATTCTCCAAAGATGGCGAACCACGCCAATCGTACCGCCGGTAGCGTGAATGGTATAGCCTCCGTTTGAAGTGCGCTTGTATTCGACCTGCGCGTTCGCGGCGTCAAACATGTTGGACCAGCCGAAGCGAAAAGTAGCTTTGAAGGGGCGGATATCCGGATAGGGCTGAGCGGCCGGAGGCGTCAGCTCCTTGATCCAACTTCCCTTCAATTGCGCAAAAGACGATGTCGACAGCGCAAAGAGGGCGAACGCGATAAATGCTGCGTTTATCCGCCGGGAGAACCGGACGGCACAACCATCGTGAGATTTTTGGATGGGAGCCATGCGTTAATATTATCTGGAAGCTGGCAATAACTCCACACTCCTCTATTGGAAAGCACATTCACTCCCGTTCCCGGTACTAATTTTGTCAGGGATGCAGAACTGTCCGCAGGCGCTGCATGCGCGGCAATCGCTTCAGGAGCAGTCACAATAGCGGAATGGGCATACGCTACTTTTGGATCACATAGAAAGCCAAGCAGGGCCAACGACTTGCCCATGAGAATCAAAACAACGGAAACACTCAGCCACCAGAAGCGCGGCCTCTTGCGCAAAAATGCAAATACGAAAAGAAAAGCGCCCATCCATGCGGCAATTACCCCACCGCTAATAAGATGCAGGGGAAGGATGACGCTGGAAACTTCCTCTCTCCAGGTAAAGCGCGGCATGGGAATTCCCTGCGTTTGCGCTATGCTTTCCAGGCTTCTGCGTGCCTGGAGAAGCGTGGGCTTCAACATCAATGCACGTCGATAGTTGAATACCGCATGCACGGGCTGCCCCAGCATTTGGTACGCCGCACCAAGATTGTAATACACATCGGGAGACTCGATGCCGGTAGTCGTTATTTTTTCATAACCCTCCATGGCCGCGTTGTAGTTTCCACTTTGGCAAGCCTGATTCGCCGCCCTGAAAAGCGCGCCAGTGTCCTCCGCATGCGCCATGCACAAAGAGGCAAAAAGTAGAAATACGATGGAAAGTTTATGAGACATGCGTGTCATGGAATTTTTGAATACTCTCAATTACCGAGGAACGCTCCTGGGAGGGAATATCTCCACTGCGGCTTACGTGACCATAAACCATTTCCTCATTACGCTCAAAAATCCGGCTGATTTGGTCGATGATATCAGAATCAAGTGTCCTGCTTGTGAGGATATCCTTAAGGCTTATATCTGCTTCTGCCTTCTCCGTGCGCAATGCGGTTTCCTGCCGAAGATACATTATCGCATCCTGGTAAAACTTTTTCCGATCACTCTCCTGGCTGAGATCGGCCCATTTTTTGTCCGCTTCTTTTTCAAGTTCGCGCCTGCGGGCCTTTTCTCCTGAATTAATTTTTTTCAGAACGACATACCCAATCAACAGAAGCCACAGGACGAATGCTAGGGTCTGCGCCAGAACAAACTTCAAACTCCAGACAGGGCTCCTGAAGGAGGAAGTTTCTATTTCTTTTGTAAGGATTGGCAAGGCATTGGACTTCGGTGCTGAGGCTTCTGCCGCCTTCGGGGCAGGCGTTGGTGTGGCATCCGCCGTTGCTGCTGCAGCAGTCGGAGTAGGGCTGCTGATTGGCGCGGCGGCCTGCACCGTGACTCCGGAAGTATGAAGCGTGACATACCTTTCCTTTACCGGATCGAAATAGGAAAATTGCGATCCTGGTGTGGCCGATTTGGCCTCCTCAGCGATAAGGATGTAATCAAAAGTTTTTTTACCAAATCCATTTGCATCCGTCGGCGCTACGGCTTCCTTGGGTGAATAGGTTTTCCAACCCTCCACACCGGTCAGGACCGGCGCGGTAAGCGCATCGAAATTTCCTTTTCCGGTAAGAATCAGTTTCAGCGTCACAGGTTCGCTCGCCTGTGCTCTTTTTGGAGTAGCTTCCGCGCGAATTGCAAAGTCCCCTATGGCGCCATTAAAGTTTTCCGGCCTTCCCTCCTTGGGAGGACTTTTTACATTGAGTGAAATCGGATTACTGGAAATCAACGCTTCGCGCCCCATGGTCTGCCCGCCAAGGAACTGGGCGATCATATCCTCATTATTGCTGGGTGCTACCTGCAGAATACAATTAAACTGCGCGGGCTGAATGGTGAGCGCGCCGGATTTCACCGGCGTGACCGATGTCTTAAAAGTCATGACATGATACGGAATGCCATTGATCTCCTCGCTGGATTCCTCAGGGCGTTCGAGACGTGGAATGGTAAAGCCATCTCCGCCAAATGAAGGGAACTGATTGATTTTGCAGCGCGTTCCCTCCTGAATGCAAAATCGAAGCGTCACAGGAATAGTTTCTCCCACGTAGCAAGTTGTCTTGGCGGCCTGAAGTTGTGCGAAAGCCACCTCCGATTTGTCGGAAGATTGTTTCGATGCGGAAGAGCCACCTCCCGCGCCCCCTCTTGCTACGACGTGAAGCTGAAGAGGCTCCGTGTGAAGTCGCTGATTCCTTGCCGTGAGGACACTTATGGAAGGAATCTTAAAGTCACCTTCGCGGCGCGGAGTAACCTGATAGTTGTCAACCCGCGTGGAGGTCATGTTGCCATTATCCACCATAATCTTCTGAGATCTGTTAACCCATCGTATATCCAGGTCCGGCACATCCACGGTCAATGGGACATCTGCAGTAGAGATGCCAATCAGCTCTATATGCAACAGTACGGGCTGGCCCACCTGCGTGGTGGATCGGGATAAAGTTGCTTTGATCGGAGTTGACTGTGCCAACCCCTGATCCAGGCCCGTAAAAAGCAGCGCAATTAAAAAAGCGGCTGCGAAAATTTTATTGGGGTAACAGGCAATACTCATAAACTTATTTTACCAATTTTTGTCTACGTCTTCCTGTGTCTGGCGCTCATTGAGCTTCACCTTTTCCTCTTCACCTTGCAAGGAACGAAGCAGGGCCTGAGCCTGAGCCGGAGACATTTCTCCATCCTTGCCTTCTTCTGCAGCTTCCGCTGCAGCTTTTTCCTGGGCTTGCTCTTTTTCCTTCTCTTTCTCTCCTGCTGTTTTTAACTCTCCCGTTTTTTTCTCGCCGGGGGATGGAGTCGGTTGTGGCTTTTGAGATTGGCCCTGCTGCTGCTGCTGCTGCTGCTGCTG
>JBDSIH010000028.1:0-18991 GCA_039918055.1 Chthoniobacterales bacterium | reverse complement strand
GCTGATAGGCAGGGAGCGCTGATTGAGAAGGAGCTACGGCGGTCGCGGGGCGGATCGGCTTGATCTCTCTCACGCTTTTATTCACCGGGGGCTCGAGCAATGCGATTCCGTTTAGTTGAGTGTCCGGCTCTGTTTTCTTTTCAATTTTTTGTTCCTGCGCGGTTTGCTGCGTTTCCGGTTGTGCTGGTGTTTCCTGCTGCGGCTTGGCAGGAGGGGCGGGTGGTGCGGCCTGTTTGGGTTCCGCGCCTACGGAAAATTTACGATCTTCAAACTCCAGAGCCTGATCATTGCTTCCATTCATGGTGGGAACGGGCAATTTCCCCTGCGCCTCCAATGCACTGGCGGCCTTGGTATTTTTATCGGACTCAAAGCTGGTATTTTCGGGTGCTTTGTCGGTTTCCTGCTCATTGCTTGTCGCCACATAGACGGGCTCGGTATTTTGCGGATTTACAAAAACCATTTCCACAGGGGCGGGTTCTTCCTTCGGTTTGGAAAAATGAATTCCTCCGCCCATTGCAAGAATGCCGATGACAAGTGCTGCCAGCAGCAAATGCGCCAGTACAGAAAAGAGGATAGCGACGCTGATTTCGCGTCTTTCTTCTGCATTCTGATCTATAAGTAGAGAACTCATCCTCGTCCTGTCTTTACCGCCCTGGCATGGTGAAAAAGATACTGTTGCGCATAGCCTGCGTAAATACCAAGTCTCGTCTGCGAATACTCCTCCATCTGGCGGGGAGTCAGCTTTTGGTTCTTTTTTTGAAAAAGCTCCTTTAGAACCCTGGCAATCCAGACATCTATGGGCACGGCATCCAGCCGTTCATAGGCGAATAGGAGAACGCAATTGGCCACTTTTTTACCGACTCCGGGAATTCCACACAATGTTTCCCGCGCTTCCTCTGTCGGCAAAGCGGCAATTTTTTCAAGATCCAGCTTCCCTTCCGCTACCATCTGCGAGGCTTTGAAAAGGCTTTTCGCGCGAAATCCCAAGCCGCATTCACGGAGTGCCTGCTCATCGGCTCGGGCGAGTTGTTTGCTGGTTGGGTAGGCATTTATCGCTGAGCCTTCGACAGGATTTCCATAGCGTTTGCGGATCGCGAGAGACATCTGGCGAATATGGGTAACCTGTTTCATCGGCGAGGTGATGAAGGTCGCGAGACATTCCCAGTGTGGTTGCCGAATGATGCGGATCCCCCGACAGGAAAGCAGCGCAGCCCGCATGAAATCATGATCGGGAAAACTTTTATAAATCTGTTTCAGCGGGTGATCGAAGGAGAAGTAGCGGCTGACCACTTCCAGATGGGAGGCATCACACGATATAGCGATGCCGTTTTGCTCGACATAAACATCCGTGTGATCAATCAATCCGCGCCATCCGCTGCCTTCCGGCGTCCAGTGAAAAACCTGACCGCTTTCCAAAGTGCGCGTTAGGTTAAACTCCGCAACGTCAACGGAGACCCGATTCATCGGATAAAATAGCTCAGATTTTCAAGTTCGATAGCGAGATTGACGTTATTGACGACGGTATGCTCGGGAACCTGAAGAATGATGGGTGCGAAATTCAGCACGGCCTGCACGCCCACCTCGACCAGCTCATTGCAGACTTCCTGCGCGACATGGCCGGGAACGGCGAGGATCGCCATTTTGACGTGGTTCTTTTTGATGAAGGACTGCAACTCTGTCATGGGAAATACCGGAGTGCTGAGATCCTTCATCTCGACGCGTTCTGGCTGCGCATCGAAAGCGCCAATGATTTCAAAACCTTCCTTTGCAAATCCCTGATAACCGAGAAGCGCCATACCGAGATTTCCCGCTCCGATGAGGATGACGGGTTGAAGCCTTGTCGTTCCCAGTACTTCAGAGAGGCGCGCGCGCAACGTCTGTGCATCGTAACCAATGCCGCGTTTTCCAAAGTGGCCAAAGCAGGCAAGGTCTTTGCGAAGCTGCGTCGGCTTTACGCCTGCAATTTTCGCAAGCGTATCTGAAGAGACACGGCCATCCTCACCGGGAACCATTCGCTCAAGGCAACGGTGATAAACGGATAGGCGATAGACGGTCTTGCGTGGGATGACTTCTTTCATGCGTTTTTTGCGAAGCGTCTATTAGTTTAAAATTGCAGGGTCTCCAAAAAGGCTGAAGCCATGCGTGTGCTGGATGCGGAGTTCGAAGATTTGTCCGGTGTGACGTTCCGCTCCGTCGAAAATAACGATCTTATTGTCCCGTGAGCGTCCACTCAGGCGATCTGGGTTATTTTTGCTAGGGCCTTCGCACAGGACTTCGACATTCTTTCCGACAAATGCCTCCAGCTTTTGTTTGGCCGAGGCGTTGATCACATTCAGCAGATCCTGGTTCCGACTTTCTTTAACCGCTTCGCTGAGCTGCTCGCCCATTTCGGATGCGGGCGTATCGCGTCGCTGCGAATAGCGGAAGATAAAGGCGTTATCGAACCCAATGGTTTCGACGAGCTGCCGCGTCGCAGCGTAATCTTCCTCTGTCTCACCCGGAAACCCAACAATGATGTCGGTGGTGATCGCAATGCCCGGACGTGCGGTACGCAGTTTCTGAATAAGCTCCAGATAGCGTTCTGCCGTATAGGCGCGATGCATGGCTTTCAGGATGCGATTTGATCCCGACTGAAGCGGAAGGTGAACATGCTCCATCAATTTCGGCAGCCGCGCAAAGGACTCTACGAGATCATCGCGAAAGCCAATCGGGTGAGGGGAGGTAAAGCGCAGGCGATCCAACCCTTCGATTGCATGAATCGCTTCCAGAAGCTGTACGAAGGGGCTCTTTCCGTCCTTATTGGGAAATTCATGGCGTCCGTAAAGATTAACGATCTGTCCGAGCAAAGTGACTTCGCGAACGCCCTTGGCGACCAGCCCCTGCACTTCGGACACGATCTCCTCAATCGGGCGGGAGCGTTCCGGTCCGCGTGTCTGCGGGACAATGCAGAAGGTGCAATGCATATTACAGCCCTGCATGATGGAGACGAAGGCGGTGGATTGTCTGGATTCAAGAAGATGATCCTTGATCGTATTCTGGGACTGCGGCTCTTCCTCCACATCAACAATCGTGAAGCGCGCGTCATCCATACGGGATTCGCGCCTGCGTTTCAGAATTTCATCCACATAGTCCGCCGTACGGTGGAATTTCTGTGTACCGACAACAAGATCGACAAGCGGGTTTTGCTCGAGCAGTTCCGCGCCCCGGCTCTGCGCCATGCACCCAAGGTAGCCAAAGATGGCGTCGGGCTTGTGGTAGCCCTTGCGGTTAAGCATTCCCATTTTTCCGATGGCTTTCTGCTCCGCCATATCGCGTACACTGCAGGTATTCAGGAGAATGACGTCTGCGGTTAATTCATCTTCCGTGAGGGTATAGCCACGCGCGACAAATGTGCGGGCCACCTGTTCGGAGTCCCGCTCATTCATCTGGCATCCATACGTCTTGATGAAAACGCTCGGCATAAACATTCACTATAGGGGGAATGTTTTCATTTTTCCAGAGCGGTTTGCAGGAGATTAAATTTCGGTAAAAATCCACTTGTCTTGCCGCCATGGCTGCCGATGATCGGGGAGGTATGCCTGCACCTGTAAAAAATGAATTTCATATGCCCGCGGAATGGGAGCCCCATGAGGCGACCTGGCTCTCATGGCCTCATCGGGATGGGATGAGCTTTCCGGACAGTTATGACCGGGTAATGCCGACTTTTGCCAAAATGGCGGAGACCATCGCCGAGTCGGAAACCGTTCGCATCAATGTAAAAAGCGCGAAACAAGAGGCTGAAATCCGCAATTTATTGAAAAATGCCCCGCCCGAGCGTGTGGAGTTTTTTCATATCGAAACCAATGAGCCCTGGTGCCGCGATCATGGCCCTATTTATCTGGTTCGCAAGCAGGCCCCCAGACTCGCCATTGTGGATTTTGGGTACAATGCGTGGGGTTGGAAGTACCCTCCCTTTGATGCCGACGACGTTGTTCCCACCAAAATCGGGGAAAAGCTGAAGCTTCCGGTCTATAATTGCGACATGGTGCTTGAAGGCGGATCGATCGATGTCAATGGACGCGGGACATTGCTAACGACGGAAAGCTGCCTGCTGAATCCGAATAGGAATCCGGAACTCGATCGCGCGCAGATTGAGCACAATTTAAAATCCTATCTCGGTGTTAAAAACATCCTCTGGCTGGGCGACGGTATTGAGGGAGATGATACGGACGGGCATGTCGATGACATCACCCGTTTTGTAAACCCGACCACCGTCGTTACGGTGGTAGAAGAGGATGAAAGCGACAAAAATTACGAGCCGCTTCAGGTCAATTTGCAGCGTCTTCAGAAAATGAATCTCGAGGACGATGAGCCGCTTAACGTGCGCACGCTTCCCATGCCGTCACGCATCGTCCGCGATGGACAGCGCCTGCCGGCTAGCTACGCGAATTTCTACATTGCGAATACCGTCGTGCTGCTTCCCGTATTCCGTGATCCGAATGATGCATGGGCGGAAGCCGTGCTGAAGGAAGTGTTTCCGACCCGGAAAATCGTGCCCATAGATTGCCGCGAATTAATCTGGGGGCTGGGAGCTTTTCATTGTCTTACGCAGCAACAACCCGAAGTATAGCCGTATGTCCGATATCACACGTCTTTTGCATAATAACAGCGACTGGTCACAACGCCTGAAGGATGAACAGCCGGATTACTTTCTCACGCTGGCGAAGCAGCAAAGCCCGGAGTATCTCTGGATTGGCTGCTCGGACAGCCGCGTTCCCGCCAACGAGATTGTAGATTTGCTGCCCGGTGAATTATTCGTGCACCGTAATGTGGCGAATCTCGTGTATTCGTCTGATCTGAATTGTCTCTCCGTTATCGAATACGCAGTGGCTGTTTTGAAGATTAAGCACATCATTGTCTGCGGGCACTACGGATGCGGAGGAGTGAGGGCGGCATTGGAATGCTCCTCTCACGGCCTTATTGATAACTGGCTTACGAAAATCAGGGATACCTACTCCGCGCATCGCGAAATGATTGATGCGCTCACCTCGGAAGAGGATCGCGTGGATCGCGTCTGCGAATTGAGTGTCATTGAGCAGGTTAAAAGCGTGACTTACACCACCATCGTGCAGGAAGCCTGGGCGCGCGGGCAGGAATTATCCATCCATGGGTGGGTCTACAGCTTAAAAAACGGCCTGATAAAAGATCTGAAAGTAAGCGTAAATGGAATTAATCAGGTCGCTGCTCCTTATCAAGTTATCACTCAATCAGTTGCACATTCCCGTAAGGATGCGTAATCACTGAACGGTACAGGATAATATTTCTACAAAATGAATTATTTTCCTTGCGTGGGTAAGGTGACCTGCTAGCTTCACTCCTTCTATATGGCAAAGAAAGCATGGCTAGAGCGCGATAAGCGCAAACGGAAAACGGTCGAAAAGTACGCCGCAATTCGTGCAGAATTAAAAGCCAAAGGTGATTACATCGGTATTTCGCAGCTCCCTCGGGACGCTAGCCCAAGCCGCCTGGTAAATCGCTGTCAGCTTACCGGTCGTCGCCGCGCCTTTATTCGCCGCTTTAAGCTTTCGCGTCTCACTTTCCGTGAAATGGCGTCGAACGGTCTTATTCCCGGCGTTACCAAGGCTAGCTGGTAACCCCTTATTTCTCTTTTTTCTTCAGTGATGTCCTCCACGGGTTTGGTATGCCTATTTACGAATACGAAATCCTTGAGGGGGACTGTAAAATTTGCGGGGGAGAATTTGAGCTAAGACGTCCTCTTGACCGGCCCGAGCTCGTGGCCTGTCCGCGTTGTCAAAAACCTGTTCGCAGGGTCATTTCAAGGACCAATACGCCGTGTGTTACGAAACCGTTATCGGTTTCCGATGCCAAAGCCTCCGGCTTCACGGTATATAAGAAGCGCGACAAAGGAACATACGAAAAGCTCTAGCTTCGTATCCAAGCCATAGATGAATATTTTAATTTGTGTTTTAGCAACCGCCACGACCGAAGTGGCCACGAGCTGGGATTCGGGAGAAATGATTCTCCTGAAGCTGCTGGCTATTTTTGCGCTTGTTCTCCTGAACGGATTTTTCGTGGCCTCTGAGTTCGCGCTCGTAACGGTACGTACCAGCCAGCTTGACGCCTTGATTGAGCAGGGTGTGCGGAATGCAAAGTCTGCCCGCCGCGCCACGACCCATCTGGATGCTTATCTTTCCGCCGCACAGCTTGGTATTACACTCGCGAGTCTCGGGCTTGGCTGGATAGGGGAACCTTTCCTGGCGAAAATGATTGAGCCTTTCTTCGCGCTAGCCGGTGTGACCTCACACGGGCTCATCCATTTTATCTCCATCATTCTTGCATTGGCAATTGTGACCGCACTTCACATCGTACTCGGAGAGCAGGTTCCCAAGGTTCTCGCAATTCGCAAGGCGGTGCCTGTCGCGCTGTGGATTTCCACCCCGATGCATCTTTTTTACAAAGTTTTCCAGCCAGGTATTGCGCTGCTGAATGGCGCATCGAACGAATTTCTTCGTCGCGTGCTGAAAGTGGAGCCCGCTGGAGGTATAGAAATCGCGCACAGCGAAGACGAATTGCGCATGATCTTTTCGGAAAGTCACAGCAAAGACGAAGCAGATTCCATGGGCCGAGAAATCGTCATCAATGCGCTGGACATGAAGCATCGCGTGGCAAGGGACATTATGACGCCGCGCGGCGAAGTCATCTTTTTGGATCTTGAGGAAAATTTTGAACACAATCTCAAGGTCGCCATGGAGTCGCACCACACGCGGTTTCCGCTCTGCCGCGGTCATCTTGATGACGCGACGGGATTGATCCACATCAAGGATCTCATGACGCTCGTGCACCAGGAGAAAACGGATCTGGAGGTTATCAAACGCGAGCTTTTGCACGTTTCCGAAATGATGCCGTTGGAAAAGCTGTTGCGCTTCTTTTTGAACAAGCATGCACACCTGGTCGTTGCAGTTGATGAATTCGGCGGTGCGGTTGGCGTGGTAACGCTGGATAACGTCATCGAGGAACTCGTAGGCGCGATTCAGGATGAATTCGACGTGGACGATAAGGAATTCCACAAGATCAGCGAAAACGAATTTGATGTGGAGGGCTCGGTAGCTCTCTACGAAATGGAAGAGATTACCGGTCTTCAGCTCGAGAGTTCGGATGTCACCACTATCGGTGGATATGTGACCCATTTACTCGGACATATCCCGACGGAAGGTGAAGCCGTACAGGTGGAAAACTTCATGGCCAAGGTCACCAAGACAGACGGACGTCGTGTGTTAAGTCTGCGCTTCACCCGCCAACAGCACATGGCGAAGCCGAGCGCAGACGACTTTTAGTATTGTTGCGCGGTGGGTGGCAACAATGCAATCGGCGTACTGGATTCAGGATAAGTCTGTAACGAATCCATAACGACTTGCATCTCCTGTGGACGAAATTCCATTCCATACATGTGGTACAGGGCGCGCACAATATTCTGTACGGTGCTGCCTGAAATGGAATTCCAGACCTCACGACCGGGTTTCCGAACGACGAGTGTCATAGGAATCGGTTTCGCCCCGTCGGCATCAATCACTTCAGACGAGCGGAAATCCGGTTGCAGGTAGTGAATCACTTGAGGATCAATTTTCAGGTAGCCCCCTTTTTCGTAAGCCTTCAGCCGGATTAAAGAAGCAACATCATCCGTATCCAGTTTTTCCATTTCACCTACGAGCGTAATAGGAGAAGTTTGCGGCATCCCGCAGGTAAGGAATGCGTGGCGCGCTGTCTGTATCGGAAGCGCACGCAGCCATCCGCCAATGCCGGTCCGCCGCCATTCAGGATTCACAACTACATGGGAAAGATGAACAATTGCCTCACTACGCGCAGGGGTAATGATGGCCGTATGATCATGCACGGCAACAACGGCATCGCCACTTGTGATAAGCAGCAAATGATAGAGAAGAGAGTATCCGTTCGTGATCTCCGCAGGATTCCGCGCGAGGCGGCTGGCAATCACTTCCCGCGATTCCATTTCACCCTTCGCGCCAAATTCTTCCCACAGGTATTGGTAGGCCACTTCAAAAAAAGGATCTCTGATATCGGTGATCAGGCGGAGCTGCACGTCGGAGCAGGTTCGGTCCGCGCATTTTTTATCTCCCGGTGCAAGATCAGTAGCCAGAAATTCCAACTGCATTCGTGTATAGGGTAACGCCTTCTATTTTACCGGCAAATCTCTTTCGCTAAATCTTGTTAATTTCATGTCTTTTACGCATGCTATTTTGCATGACCAATGAGTTGAACCTGGGAGATTCAGCGCCGGATTTTTCCTTGATGGCCGTCGGGGGTAAGTATGGGGCAGATGAGAAGCTCGTCTCTCTTAAAGATTTCGCCGGAAAAACCGTGGTCCTGTATTTTTATCCCAAAGACGATACGCCAGGCTGCACGACACAGGCCTGCGAACTACGTGAAAAATGGCAGCACTTTGTGGATTCCGGGGCGGAAGTTTTCGGTGTGAGTATCAATTCCGCGGAAAGTCACCGTAACTTTATCAAAAAGTACAGCCTGCCCTTCTCGCTTATTTCCGATCCGGATCACAAACTTATTGAAAGTTATGGTTTATGGGTCGAGAAGTCTCTCTATGGTAAAAAACACATGGGCACGGAAAGAGCAACGTTCGTGATTGCTTCCGATGGCACGATCAAATCCATTTTTCGCAGAGTGAAGCCGAAGGATCACGCTGAACAGGTTTTGGAGGATCTGAGAAAATTTGAACCCTGATGGTTTCTAATACATTAACGCAAT
Organism: Chthoniobacterales bacterium; assembly: GCA_039918055.1. Lineage (GTDB taxonomy): Bacteria > Verrucomicrobiota > Verrucomicrobiia > Chthoniobacterales > JBDTJR01 > JBDTJR01. The sequence goes on along the minus strand of JBDSIH010000028.1, from coordinate 10,213 downwards.
GGTATGATCGCCTGACCGGCTTGCTGCGCCGTCTGCCTAAGGAGCTTCACGCTCCTATCCTTCGTGAGCTTTCTCCGGTAAGGGAATTTTTTCTCGCGAGTCGTCCTCCCCGTATTCTTTTTGTTCAGGGGGACCAGGCTGCATACCCGGAAATCCTGGAGGAACTCTGTCCCCGAAAATTTCGGCGTCTTGCCGAAATCGACGGATGGACGCAATGGCAGGCAGATGATGGAGGACGTATCGATGCCCGCTACGCGAAAGATAATACGACAGCGTACGGCGCGGATTTGATTTTCTATCTGGGTCAGCCGGAGGCTCTGCCGTTTAAGGACGTTTTCCTGGAACATGCGGACAAAAATGACTCTGTGCCGATGTTTGTTTTCGAATCTCCGGAATCACAGGAAGAGGAAGTTTCTTTAAAGTCCGGAAAAAAAGAAATGGTGCTCCGCCAGCGAAAACTGGCATCGGCCAGTCTTGTGGAAGCGCCGGATGTCATTTGCGATATGCTGCCGGCGGAAGCGCGGCTGGAAATGGCGCGTATTTCCAACGCACGGCGAAGTCAAAAAAAGATTGCGGAGACACTTCTGAAATCTTTTGCCGCCATTTGCGGTGTCATTGGTCTCCAGCCAATCCCTCTGGCCGACATGCCCATACTTACGTCATTGCAGACACTTCTTATTGGGCTGATTATTCATGCCAGCGGGCGCAAAATGGGAATGAAATCCATTGGTGAGTTTTTTGGCGCTCTCGGCCTGAATCTCGGTATCGCATTTGCATTCCGTGAAGGTGCGCGGGCGATTGTTCGCTTCCTTCCGATCTGGGGAAGTGCGGTCTCCGGCGGTGTTGCGGCCATTGGAACCTACGCGATTGGAAAATCGGCCATCGCATATTTTATTGAGGGGCTTCCCCAGCACGAAGTCCGTAAAATATTCAACACTCTAAAAAATCGCCGCAAACAACCTGAGCTTACTGAGACAAAAAGACTTAAATAAAATTTCTTTCCCGATGTCTTCGAAAAAGCAAATGACAGGCCGTGCAATGGCGCGGGATCTCAAAAAGATAATCCTTCGCGCAGGCAATGTAATTTCAGAGGGAGATGCCCTTAAGGAATTTGCATCGGATAAATGGTTTGCCAGCCATCTCCCGGATGTGGCGGTGCTAGCTTCTTCAGTGAAGGAAATTTCCGCCGTCATGACCTATGCCGCGAAGAATGGTATTCCAGTGACCACTCGTGGTGCGGGTTACGGTTACGTGGGCGGATGTGTGCCGATGCACGGTGGCATCGTGCTCAGCACGGCTTGCATGAAAAAAATCAGGGAAGTCAGCGCTACGGATTTTGTGGCAGTCGTGGAGCCGGGTGTCATTACAGCAGATCTGCAAAATGCGGCACGCCGTAAAAAACTTTTTTATCCTCCTGATCCCGCAAGCATGAAGAACTGCAGCATCGGCGGAAATATTGCCACTAATGCCGGTGGTCCCCGCTGCCTCAAATACGGAGTGACACGTAATTACGTCCTCGGTCTTGAAGTGGTATTGGCGGACGGTTCCATTGTCCGGGTAGGGGGACGCACCCACAAAAATAAAACAGGCTTTGATCTGGTAAGCCTGTTCACGGGTTCCGAAGGCCTGCTCGGGATTGTGACGGAAGCAACATTGCGCCTTCTGCCACATCCTCCGGCGCGCGCAACCCTCTCCGCCGGGTTCGCTACGATGTCTGCTGCCGCGGAATGCGTGCAGAAAATATTTGCCGCAGGATTTCTTCCTGCCGCAGTGGAAGTGGCGGATAATTTTACGCTCGATGCCGCCCGGAAGCATGTACGGGATGCCCGTATTCCGGAGGGCAAGGCCCATCTTCTTGTAGAGCTGGATGGGCAGGCTGCATCCGTGCGTTCGGAGATCCGTGCCATCGGCGAACTTCTGCGAAAGAAGAAAGCCACGCAGATCGAGATGGCGCATACGCCGGAAACCTGCGAGCAGCTCTGGGCATTGCGTCGGAAATTTTCGGAATCTTTAAAAGCCACGGGCCTTATCAAGCTGAATGAAGATGTCGTCGTCCCCCGCGGTCGGCTGGTTGACCTGATGAATTTTGCGGAGAAGCTGCAGAAGAAAAGCGGATTTCCTGTGGCCTGCTTTGGTCACGCCGGAGATGGCAATATTCACGTGAACATCATGGTGCCCGATATGAGTGATCCCAAATCTCGGCGTAAGGCGGACGATGCTCTAGATAGTTTGTTCGCGCAGATCGTGGCCTGGGATGGCGCAATCACCGGAGAGCATGGAATTGGCTTAGCTAAGCGACGCTGGTGGCCGCTTGCCGTATCAGAAAATAACAGGAAACTCCACGCAACAGTGAAGCACGCGCTGGATCCTAATGGTCTTCTAAATCCTGGGAAAATTTTCTAAAATCTCTCTGTAGATTTTCCATTGTTACGCTTTCGTAACAACATTGTTACAGGATTGTAACAATTGTGATCGTTGACGTCTTTCAAAGTATTGGCATTCTCGCCGCCGTCTTGCCTTAACTATGAAAATTAATCTTAGTCGATTATTGAATACGCGTCTTGCGGTACCAATTGTTGCAGCAGTTCTTCTCATCGCTTGCGGTGCGGGGCTCCAAGCAGCAATATCGGCCACCACGGACGGAAAAGCCACTACTACAACAACCATGGAAGCCAAGGATTCCCTGCTCGCGGATTGGTGGAATGGAAAGTATATGACCGGAAACTGGTTTGGCGCGCGCGATACGCTCGCTGATCATGGTGTTACTTTTAAAGGCGAATACCAGGGAGTCTTTTACGGATTACTTTCGGGAGGAAAAGATCCCGGTCGTGGCACCTATGACCAGCAACTCAAATTTGGCCTTACGATAGACATGGAAAAAATGGCCCATATTCAGGGTTTATCCTTCCTTACTGAAGTTCGCTGGCGTCAACCCAACAGTGGACTGATGCAAAATCCGAATAATTTTGTCGGAGCGAGTGGAAATTTCCAGCCCAGCCATTTTGAAAGCGGCACGCAGTGGCGCTGGACACGGTTGGAAGCAAAATGGGTGAGCCCTGATCAAAACGTCACCATTGTCGGCGGCCGTACCAGTCCGTATCATTACTTTGCACAGCAACCGCTTCGTAAGTTATTTATTAACAACAGTATTGAGGGATCTGAAGGTTTAGGAGGAAATGATCCCTGGAGTTCCAGCTATGTGGCGTGGGGCGGTCATATCCAAGTGCGTCCGGTTAAGCCTTTATATGCACAATTCGGTATCTATCAGGCGAATCGGAACTTTTCAGATTCTGCAAACCACGGTTTGGCTTGGGAAAACTATAACTCAGGTACCTGGTTGATAGGCGAAGCCGGTTACGAAACAGAAAAAAATCCAGATTTGAACTGGTTACCTGCCAAGGTAGCTTTCGGTGGATTTTGGTTCGGGCAGAGCGGTGCACCTGCATTTCTCAGCGGAACTACTCAACAAGGGGAATATGGATTCTATTGGCAGTATGACCAGATGCTTTATCGTGAAGCTTCTCCAGAACCAAAAAGCAAAACCGGTTTCAATAAGGATACGGGCAAAAAAGAAGTAATTACGGGTGACGTGAAGCCTAGTAAACAAGGTCTCTACATGTTCAACTTCGTTGAATATGCCCCGCAATATAACAATCCGCTGTCCTTTTACTTCCATTCTGGTCTGGTTTATCAGGGCTTAATACCGACAAGGGATAATGATTATTTGATGACTGCCTTTGGTTACGGCAATTACAGCTCACAGCTTGCCACCGCTACAGCCGCTTCCGGGGGAGCGCCGAAAAGCTATGAAGCCGTCTGGGAAGTTGACTATCGTTTGTTCATCAATGGGTGGAGCTGGGTTCAGCCTTACTCCCAGTACATTATTCGTCCCAATGGAACGGGCGCTGTGCAGAATGCATGGGTGATCGGTTTCTCCGTTGGCGCTACATTCTAATTTTTTTTAGTAGGTTTGTTACAGCATCCGGCACCGGGGGTTTCTCTCCGGTGCCGGTTTGCTTTTTGAAGGGCATTTTAAGGAAAAGATTCTGGACAAAATTGCCTTCTTTCAGCGTACTGTAGCCCACGATGTCCTGGAAAGGACGCCTGACTTATTATGCATAAATCAAACAACTCCCTGATCGTCCAACCGGATGATGGTGTGCCACCCGTGAAAGCATTCCTCGATTCCGCCAAAAAGACCATTTTGCTGAAACAGTTTACCTTTACGGAAACGACACTGTTGGAAGCGCTCAAGGCGGCAAAGGAACGCGGTGTCGATGTGCGGGTAATGCTGAATCCTCATCGTTCCTCCGGCAGCAGGGCCAATGATGAGACTTTCGAATGGCTGCAAAAAGCAGGGGTCAATATTCAGTGGGCGAGTCCGAAATTTGCGGTCACACACGAGAAGTCCATCGTGGTGGACAATGAACGCGCGATGATTGCAACCTACAACCTTTGCGAAAAATATTTTACGCAGACGCGCGATTACGGAATCATTGTCGATGATCCTGCGCAGGTGAAGGAGATAGCCCTTACTTTCGAAGCGGATTGGAAACACGAGGATTATCACCCCGATCGCTCGACGGGATTATTGTGGAGCAATAGCAATTCGCGCCACCTCATGTGCGAATTCATTGATGCCGCGCAGACCTCGCTGGATATCCAGCATCCGAAATTTGTGGATGCCACCGTTCTGGATCGCATCGTCGCGGCGAAAGTGCGAGGAGTTCATGTTCGTGTCCTCTGCGGCGGACGTCACGGAATCAGCGAGTGGGATGTGTTGGATACCTTTTCTTCCCTGCGCGTTTTGCATCGCTTTGATGTAAAGGTTCACAAGCAGAAAAATCTCCGGCTGCATGCGAAGCTTATTATCGTGGATGGCATTCGAGCCCTTGTCGGGTCGATGAATATCGACCGCAGCGCATTTGATCTTCGCCGGGAACTTGGAGTAATTGTGGAGCAGCCCGAACTTATCGAAGGGTTACAGAAAGTTTTTGATAACGACTGGAGTCAATCTCACCGTTACGAAACGCCGGATCCGCTTTCCAGTGAGCCGCATCCGGATGATCACGATTTTCCACACGATCCCGATCTTGTCCATGAGTGAGACAGTTCCTCCAATCGACGCTCCCAAGGTCGTTCGCGACAAAATCTCCCTTTGGGAGCTGGGAAAGACTTTTAATGATATTGCGCTGATGAGTTTCGGCGGTGGTCTTTCCGCATGGTCGCGTCGCATTATTGTCGAAGTAAAGGGATGGATGGATGACGAGGAATTTCTAAGCGCGCTGACATTGTGCCGCGTCATGCCGGGTGCGAATCAGGTGAATCTCGCTGTCTATGTAGGCACGCGGTTTCGCGGAATCGCGGGGGCGATTGCCACGGTTTTCGGGCTTTGCCTGGTTCCCGTACTTATCGCGCTGGGTCTGGCAGTTGCCTATTTTCATTATAATGCGGTTCCCGATGTTGAAAAAATTCTTAAGGGAATGGCGGCGGCGGCGGTGGGTTTGACGCTCTCCATGGGACTTAAAACCGGCGCGAAATTTTTGAAAGATCCTATCGCTTTAGTTTTCGGCGTTCTTGCATTTCTTGGAGCCGGTCTTTTGCGGATGCCATTGCTGTTGGTTCTTGGAACGCTTGCTCCTCTAGCGATCTGGTGGGGCTATCGCAAATATCTGGCAACCCGGAAAAAAGCATGAAGTACAATTTCCTGCATATTATTTATTTGTTTGGCAGTCTTTCGATTCTCTCCATCGGAGGAGGGAATACCGTTTTGCCGGAAATGCACCGCAAGTCTGTCGATGCCTATCACTGGATGACGGATAAGCAGTTTGCCGATGTGTTTGCCATTTCGCAGGCTGCGCCCGGCCCGAGCATCCTGATTGTCACGTTGATTGGCTATAAAGCGGCCGGCTATGCAGGTGCTCTTGTAGCGACGCTGGCGATGCTGATACCTGCCGGATTGCTGATGTATGTGATCACGCGATTCTGGCAAAGCGCGAGCGAGGCGACATGGCATCACGCAGTGGAGCTTGGCCTCGCGCCTATTGCCATTGGTCTGGTATTTGCCAGTGGTTACGTCGTTTCAAAAGCCGCCGATCATTCGTGGCGGGCTTACGTTTTGACCGCTATCGCGACGGTGATTTTCTGGAAAACCAAAATCAACCCGCTGATCGTCATGGGTATTGCGGCGCTTATTGGTTATTTTGGTTTGGTTTGATGTCCTGAATTATCGAGACATTTTTGCAGATCCCAGACAGTGCCCCATTCGGTTTCCGCGATTTTTACAGCGCAGGTCTCCCAGGGCTTTGAAGATGCAGGATACTTCGCCGCTTCTCTGGGTCCCCAGAACATATAGCGCGCATGCAGGGAATGCAGGGCAGACTCCCAGCCATCTCCTCCCTCCATAAGAGTAGTCAGTTTTATCAGAGTGGGCTTGTAATCAAGCCCGTGGCTCCATAGATGGCCTTCATAGCCTGCAATGACAGGACGGCCCAGAAAAAGCAGAGGGTGATTATACTCCGGCGCGCACGCGAAGCGTTCATTGAGTGGAACTTTTGCAATAGCCGTCCGCGTGAGATCCACTTCCGCGCGCTTGATCAACTGGAAGCCGTTTGAATGGTCGAGCCCCTGCCAGAGCGTCATCGCGCCAGATGCAAAGAGCAGGAAACATATCGCGCCACGTACCGGTAGTTTGGTGGGTTTGATTACATACTCCCACAGAAACGGGGTAACCGTAAGCCACGATAGCAGCATGAGCTTTGTGTTATCCCATTCCCAAGGGGCAAAGGAAATCAGCATGCAAAGCAGAAAGACGAAACTGCTTGCGCCTACAAAGCTCAACGCTATGCGATCCTGATTTTGATAAAGACGACAGCAAAGCACGAGCACCAGCGGCAGGGAGATGCCAAAATTCAGGATCCAGAAAATAAGCGCGGGGTCAGTCTGCATCCATCCGATTTTCCAGTGGATGCCGCCGGTCTGCTGAAAGCAATTGGTTACGAGCGCCATGCAGAGCGTAGCGGGAAGAAAGGCGGCAGCCGTAAAGCAGAAGAAACGGCGGCGATGAGCGGGGTTAAATATCCAGATGAATGTCAGCGCCATGCTGAGGAAAAGAAAAGCATGCACATTGAATATCGGCATCACAGCATAAAACAGAAGTTCGATTCTGCCTGGCAGCGGAGTTTTTTTCCGCAGGCGTTCACGCCATGACCAGAGCAGGAGCAAAGTCGCGGGCAGCGCGAAAAGCCAACCACGCTGGGTTACGAAAAGGCTCAGAAAAGGATTCTTCCACTCCGGTTCAGATACAGGCTCGATTAATGCCACAAGGGCAATGACTCCGCCTCCAAACAGGAATGCTGAAATGGTAAATGCGCGCCCCCATTTCCAAAGCGCATAGGCGGATAAAACGGAACCCAGAATACCTGTCCAGACCAGGCCTTTGATAAGTCCGATATGCAGGTTAAGCAGCAACCCATTGAAGAGATCTATTCCAATGGGATAGGTCAGCGTCGTATTCGCTAGAATAGTGCTCTGAGGCCAGCACGGGCTGACTTGCGTAAGGTACTGGATCAGATTTACGTGTAGGCAAATATCTCCCAGGTTATATCGGGATAATACAAACCACGCGTCACCGTTTGCATAAAGCAGCCAGAAAAATGACCGCCACGCTGCAAAGGCGAAAATCAGGAATATGCCAATATCTAAAATGGAGAGGGGAGCATTCTTTTCATGAAAGGACTTTGTGCGGATAAAAGTGCCAACGCCTCCGATTACTCCCGCAAAAACAGCGACAAAAGCGATTTGCGCATCCATGCGGTGCAACCCGCTTCCGAGGGCGATAGCAGTCAGTACAGAAACGGAAATAAATGCCAGAATGGAGGTGGCAGTTCGCATCACGGTTTGATGGAGGGGATGATTTCCGGCTTGAGATAGGGAAACTCCGGCGCGAATTTCTCGGCACGAAAATAGACGACGGATTTTTCCTGTGCATCGCGCAACTGAAATTCGCGGCGATAGTAAGGCTGGCTCAGTTTATGCTCCACTTCTTTGGCCTTGCTGGATTCCACCACGATAAAATCCGCATCCAGTTGCTCTGGAGGTTTTTTATAATATCCAATATTGGTAAAGTCACCAAAGACCCAGGGCAGGGGATAATAACTCTCGAGAAGTATCTGCCCGGTGAGATAATAGTTTTCCGGGTTGGAAGCGGCGAGATGCAGTATCGGCTTTGTCAAAATTGAATATTCCTTATCCGTCTGCACATACACGTAAGGTTCCTTGTGGTTGGCGTAATTAAAGAAATTGAGCCGAATCGACCACGCAAGAGAAGCGATGATCAAAATTGCGGCCGTCGCCGGTAACAGTAATGGCCGCTTTTTTAGACTTTCGAGGATATAGCCAAACGTAAGATAAAACGGCCAGATCAGGGAAATGATACACCAGGGTGTTTTGTAGGGGATTAGCGAATAGGCGGCGACCACTCCGCAGGCATAGATTCCGATCAGGCGAATAGTGGCAGGAGCAGGCCATAGGAGGCGAATACACGCGGCTATCCCGATAATGGCCGGCCACTCGTAACGTCCCATCAGGTAAAGCCAGTAAACATTGATCCAGTCCAATACATGAAGCCAACCGGGTTTTGCGCCTGAAAAACTCAAATACGCCTGAGCCCATTTGTGAAGAAGCGTGCCGAGCTGATATTCCGTTTTGATATGGCCTCCAGCGCCTGCGCCTGTCCTGAACCATGCGAAATAGGCCTCCACTATTCCGCCCAAGGTATCGAAGCGCAGGAAGTTGCCCGAATAGAAAAAAACAATCGCGAATAGTAATCCTAAAACGGCGAATAATTTATCCCGGTAGGTCCATTGTTGACGGGCGAATGCAAGGGGCGGCGTGGAGTGAGAAAAACGTTGCCAGAGCTGGAGGCAGCCCAGTGCCATCACAAAGCATGTGGCATGGATCGCCCACGTTTCCTTGGTAAGGATGAGGCCTGCAAGTCCGATCGTCGCTCCAAGGAGATATTTCCGACGTCCCTCCATGAGTATTCCTAATGCACCCCACATTAAAAGCATGGTGGAAAAGACAAGGAGTGATTCGTGAATGGAATACCTTCCATAAAAAACGTATCCGGGAGAAACTGCCATCGCCAGGGCCGCCCATGCCACCGTTTTTCGGCTGAAGAAATCCCGAAACCGGAACATCCAGAAAACGGAGAGCAGGCTCGCGATGACGGCAGGCAGTCGTAGAGCCCATAGATTTCTTCCCAGGAGCTCCTGGGAAATAAAAAGCAAATAAAAGTATAAAGGACCGTGGTAGTTAGTCGGGTCGTATTGGAAGTAGCCGTTTTTGACCATCTGATCCACGAACCAGCCGTTAACGCCTTCATCAAAATGGGGCGGTTTAATGTCAAGAAAGGCGAGTCGCAAAATGACAGCAAGCGCCATGATCCAGAATACTTCGCTACGTATCAGTTTTTTCATGCGCTAAAGCCGTTCATGACGAACCAATGCGCCCGAGCTGTCAATTCGAGATTTCGATATTACGGATGTTTTATATGCCCGTGTCTCGACATGAACGGACTTTTTTTCTATGAATAAAAAATGGGCAGTATTTTTGGCGAAATTTTTCGTATTTCCACATGGGGCGAATCCCATGGAGGCGGTGTGGGTGTGGTTATCGACGGCTGCCCACCGCTTCTTCCGCTTTCTGAAGGGGATATTCAGCCTGATCTGGATCGCCGCCGTCCGGGACAGAGCGAGATTGTCACCCCGCGCAAGGAAGAGGATGCATGCCGCATTCTCTCCGGTGTATTCGAAGGTAAGACGCTGGGAACTCCCATCTCGATCATGGTCACCAATAAGGATGCGCGATCCGAGGCCTATTCTGAAATGGAAACGATGTACCGCCCATCCCATGCCGATTATACTTACCAGGCAAAATATGGCATTCGTAACTGGCAGGGCGGAGGACGTGCTTCTGCCCGAGAAACCATCGGGCGCGTTGCCGCGGCATCTGTCGCGAAAAAAGTGCTCAGGCAGCTTTTCCCCTCCTTTGAAGTTGTTGCCTATGTTCGCTCGATCCATACCCTGGATTCCGAGGTAAATCCCGAGACCGTGCGCTTTGAGGAAGTGGAGGCAAATATCGTACGCTGCCCCGATCCCATTGCGGCGGAGAAGATGATTGAAAAAATCAAGCAGGTCCGCAGCGAGGGGAA
>JBDSIH010000027.1:0-4218 GCA_039918055.1 Chthoniobacterales bacterium | reverse complement strand
ATGCACTGCCTGCCGGCCTACCGCGGCAAGGAGATTACAGAGGAAATGATGCAGAAACATGCCACCACGATCTTCGATCAGGCAGAAAGCCGGCTGCATACCCAGAAGGCGATTCTCAGCCTCGTGGCTTCCTAAATCTCACCCCAAAGGGGATTTTTCATTTTACAGGGTCGAACCCCTTTGCGCCCCTACACCACGCTAAGGAAAATCCGCTATTGCCAGCCAGAAGGGGGAATGCTACTTTCGCCGCCCTTTAACCCATTTAGCTAATACTTATGTTAACCCTCTCGTCACTTCAACATTACGGAATCTATGGCGCTATCGTATGCGGCCTCATCGGGCTCCTATTCGCCATTATTCTAATTCGCGGCATTTGCGTCGCATCTCCCGGAACGGAAAAGATGCAACAGATCGCTGGCGCTATTCAGGAAGGTGCCAAAGCCTACCTTCGCCGCCAGATCGCCGCAGTCGGCATGATCGCCATCGTGATCCTGGCCGTTGTCTGGTATTTTAGAGATTCAGCTACCGCTATCGGCTTTGTGCTCGGAGCGGTCTGCTCCATGATCGCAGGCTATGTCGGCATGCGTATCGCGGTTCTTGCCAACGTGCGCACTGCACAGGCTGCAACCAAAAGCCCTCACTCGGCGATGCACATGGCTTTTAATGGGGGTGCCGTTACCGGGCTTCTCGTTGTCGCCCTCGCGCTCATCTCTGTAGGTGTCTACTTTCTCGCAGCCCGTCATTATCTAAGCAGTGAAAATGAAGCCGTTAAATCTCTGATCGGTCTCGCGCTTGGCGCAAGTTTGATCAGTGTATTTGCCCGTCTTGGCGGCGGTATCTATACCAAAGCAGCGGACGTAGGCGCGGATCTCGTTGGAAAGATCGAAAGCAAACTCGATGAAGATGATCCTCGCAACCCTGCGACGATCGCAGACAACGTTGGCGACAATGTCGGCGACTGCGCAGGCATGGCAGCGGACGTTTTTGAAACTTACGCGGTCAGCCTTATCGGAACGATCCTTATTGGCTTCCTGATGTTCGGCACCTCGGTTTCCGCACAGTCTGTCGTGATCTATCCTTTCATCCTCGGAAGCATCTCGATCATCGGTGCGATTATCAGTATTCTCTATGTCAACGTCAGTAAGAGTAATGCCACGTTCGCCCTGATTACCTCGGTCGTTATCAGCGCCGTATTTGCCGGTATTCTTTACTACCCTGCGACCAAGTTCCTCTTTCCGGAAGGCCTGAAGATGGGTGACTCGGTTATCCCTTTCCTTAATCTTTATTACTCCGCGATCATCGGTCTTGTTATGACCGGCATCGTGGTTTTCATCACCAATTACTACACGGCAACAACGCACGCTCCTGTGCAAAAAATCGCCAAAGCCTCCGAAACCGGCCACGCGACAAATATCATCGCGGGTATCGCGATTGGAAATCAGGCAACCGCGCTGCCCGTGCTTGCCATCGTTGGCGCTATCCTTCTCAGCTACCACTTCGCCGGTCTCTACGGTGTGGCGGTTGCGGTAATGAGCATGCTCTCGCTTTCAGGAATCATCATCTCCCTTGATGCGTTCGGTCCTATCACCGATAACGCCGGCGGTATCGCCGTCATGGGCGAAATGCCGAAGAACATCCGTGCAGTCACCGATGAACTCGACGCTGTAGGTAATACCATGAAGGCCGTGACCAAGGGTTACGCCATCGCTTCCGCCGGCCTGGCGGCACTCGTGCTCTTCGGTTCCTATGTGCAGGAACTGAAGGATCATCTCCACCTTGCCTCTATCTCCTTTGACCTTACCGATCCCAAAGTATTGGTCGGTCTTCTCATCGGCGGACTGCTTCCATATCTCTTCACCGCATTCAGCATGGCTGCTGTGGGTAAAGCGGCGGGCGCTGTCGTGCTCGAAGTGCGCCGTCAGTTACAGGCTCACCCTGGCATTCTGCTCGGAACGGATGTTCCTGAATACGGCGCCTGTGTTGATATCGTGACCAAAGCCGCTCTTCGCGAAATGATCATTCCCGCGATTCTGCCGATTCTGGTCGTCGTGGCCGTGGCATGGATTTCCTGGCTCGGCTATCTGACGCTGGGTGGTGTGCTTGTCGGAACGATTGTAACGGGTCTTTTCCAGGCAATTTCCATGACCTCCAGCGGTGGTGCATGGGATAATGCCAAGAAGTTTATTGAAGAAGGAAACTTCGGCGGCAAAGGTTCCGATGCACATGCAGCGGCTGTTACCGGCGACACCGTAGGCGATCCTTACAAAGATACATCAGGCCCTGCAATTAACCCGATGATCAAAGTGGTTAACATTGTTGCCATCCTGATTATTCCCATCTTTTTCAAATCTTAATTTAACGCTTCCTCCGGGAAGATTTCTTTCACAAGCCCGATGGTTTTTGACCATCGGGCTTGTTTGTTTTAAGAGAAGATTTACTCTATCAGCCATACCCAAAAGTGAGTACGAGCCCAAATAACCCGGACGATCCGAAGCCGGAAAACCCGAACCAGGAGAATACTCCGCTTCCGTCCCGCTTCATGCCTGCGAAGAAGGCGAAAATAATACCGAGGAAAGCCCCGCCTGTAGATCCGGCACTCGCGGAAGAACTTCCAAAGCTCAATCGCCTGCAGGAGATGCACGCGCATCGAAAAGCTTCTTCAAAGCCCGCCTTTTCCTCCACAGCCAGGCCGCTTCCACTGATCGAAGAAGAAGTCGAGCCGCCACAGGAACAATTCATCCAAAAGATGGAAAATACCCTGAAGGTCTGGTTTGAAAACCTGAGTAAAAAGCCTCTCGCAAAAGGCAAGGTGGGAGAAGTTCTTGAAAATACAAAGGTGCATCTGACGGATACTGGCGGCGTACGGCGCGTATTCGAACACGGAATCATCCGTCAGTTTTTTCCCGAAAATAAAGCGGGCTGGAGTTGGAAAAGTTTTTGCCGCACGCCGGGCGTCAGACGCGTGGCTTATGTGCTTCTGTTAATATTTGTCAGCTGTGTTTTTTATACATGTGGCCAAAGAAACGCGACACTGCCCCTGCATACTCCGTTGAATACTTCGGCTAATCGTCCGGATTTTGACAAGGAGCTCGATGCCTACCATGACTTTTTGATGTTAAAAAATTCGGGAAGAATCGCGGAAGCGAATCAAAAACTTCAGGCCTTAAGAAATTCGGGCTCGGATTTAGACGGGCTTGATCTTCAACAGGGAGAAATTCACCTCGCTCAGAAAAGCCCGGCGAATGCACTGAATGCCCTGGAGGATGCCATTCGAAAAAATGAATCTGCCAGCGCGGCACACGCTCTGCTCGGTTATAACATCACCCGTTTCCCAAAAGCATTAAGCTTCATCCTGCCGCCGGAGAAACTTGCCATAAATCATTTTCAGGATGCGATAAAAACCGATCCGATGAATGTGAACGCCTACATTCTCTGGGGCGACTTCCTCCAAAGTCAGGGCAATTTTGAACAGGCGCTTAAACGCTTTGAAGAATCCCGCCGGGTGCAGGGGTATGCGCAAAACGGAAAATTGCGGGATATCTACATCGAGCTTTGCCGGAAAAAATTAAATCTGCCGGCTGAAGATTCTCTGCACTCCACACCGGGGTATTACTTTGCGGAAGCCTTGCAGGAATTTGAGAAGTCAAAACCTGAACAGGCAGTAGCCAGCCTAAGGAGGGCTCAAGAGCTGACAGCTCCGGAAATCTACCGCACCATCACTTCGATTCCGATGTTTACAGATTATCTCAACGATCCGAAGGTTAAGCTTTTGCTGCAGAATGCGGCTCCTGCGCCGAAAATTATTCAGTAAAGTTCGACGGGCGAGCGCTTGCCATCTTCCGGACTTCGCTTACTGGCTTCTTCCTCACCCAATGTGCCAACACGGAGGTTCCACACCTCTTCGTCCAGTGCCTGAAAGGCAGCGAGGGAAAACTCCGTGGGCGTGACAAGGCTCTTCTTGAAAGCATGCATGCGTGCAAGTGCGGGTTGAATGCGGTTCGTCTCCATTTCTTCCAGCACCGGGATGACTTTTTCCGCCATGGCTACGCGATGGCAGAGCATGAGAAAATCGTTTCCCGCATCAATCCCCATGCGCATCGTCTCTTCAAATCCGTAATGGTTCAGGATGGCTCCCATGTCGAGATCGTCGAACTTTACTGAATAATTTTCGGCGCAGGAGCCGCATTCTGCAGCAAAAGCTTAACCTTCGGATCGTTG